>JBDRVV010000010.1 GCA_039802005.1 candidate division WOR-3 bacterium | reverse complement strand
AACATATCTTGATACATTTCCTGAAGAAGAACGGTATGATTTACAGCCATTAAAACATATTCCCGAATCAATTAAAGACCTTTTAAAGACCATCAGTTCGGCAACCATTGAACGGTTATTAAAACCCATCAAAGAGCAATATCGCATAGCCCGGCGGTATCGTCCCCATCCGCATGCTTCGGTTTTGAAAAAGAAAATTCCAATTGAACCGCATTTTGAGAAGCCCCAGGATCGGGTAGGGTATGTGGAGCTGGATTCGGTTTCGCATGCTGGTGGAGATCCGCGGGGTGAGCATTGTTTAACCATCGGGATTCCTGAGCTTGGTTTGGGTTGGGATGAATTCAGGGCGGCGCGGAACAAGGCGATGGTTTGGGCGGTGCAGGCATTGGAGGATGTCAAAAAGAGTGTTCCTTATGAGATGCATACGGTACATCCGGATGGTGGGACCGAGGTTTTGAATCGGGCGGTGCTGGAGTTTGCGTTGAAGTATGGGATTCGGATTACGCGTTCACGACCCTATCACAAGAATGATAATCCAGTGGCGGAGAGTCGTAATTTTACATTGGTGCGTTCGTATGTGGGTTATTGTCGTTATGATACGGATGCGGAGTATGAGATTTTAAGAGAGTTGATGCCGTTGATTTCCACCTTGCATAATTATTTCATTCCCAAGATGATGCTGCGGAAAAAGGTGCGGGTTGGTGGTAAGGTTTTTAAGACCTATGATATTGATACGCCGTACAATCGGGCTTTGAATTGTCCCAAGATTCGTGAAGAGAAGAAACAAGAGTTGCGTGAGCGTAAAGCAAATCTTTCTTACTTTGAGCTCTTAGCAAGGATAATCAAATTGCAAAAGAAACTTGACCGAGTTCATAGAAAGAGATATAATCACGGGAGTAAAGAGCATGATTAATTCAATTCTAAAATTATACCCTTATTCGCCTGAGAATCTAAATTTAATTTGGGTAAGATTTTATTTTGATGAAAGACGCCATGCGATAGGGAGTTAAATCAGAGACTTAAGTCTAAAAACAAAAATTAACATGCAATAGCTTATATTTTTATAGTCGTATTACATAATTGCTTTAATTATTCAATTTTACTACTATTGCCTGTACCACCTCCTTGGTTACCATATTCTGAACAAAGGTGACTATGCTTAATTTATTTACATTCCAGTTTGATTGTAAAACAAAATTTGTTTCTTTTATTATTGAATCAGGAAATACAGGATTTATTTTAATGCCTGTTTCATTCGGTATCATCTTACGCATTACAAAGTAAAAGATTGAATCGGGCGCACCGGTCTGTTTAAAATAGACGCTATCTTCGGTAAGTGTTATATATAATTTGTAATCAGATGAGAAAATTGAATCGACCGGAACAATTTTAACCTTAAGCGAGACCATATTTCCTTCTATTTCCTTTTCAAGACCCAGACGTAAACAAGTTTTCTTACCTCTTTCACTTGTTATATAATTTTTATAGGTTGGGTAATCATCTTCAGGTTTCTCAGTCTGGACATTGTAAAGACCATCAAATACCACAATCGGTGAAGTCTGGATTGAATATAATGATTCCCTGACTGCAACATAATCGGGACTTAACGTGTCACCAAGCATACGGCGGTGGTAGGCAATCACTGCAAGACTATCCTTAAATTCTGTTAATAAGCTATCGAGCGCCTCTTCTGCATAAGGACAATATACACAACGGGCAAAGGTAAAAAATTCGGCAAGGACAATTCTATTTGCCGGTTCAATTTTAATCTGAGGGGATTCTGAACATATGGTAAATAATAGTATACCACCTAATATGATTATTCTTTTCATTTAACTTTCACCACCTTTCGGCAAATTTTATTTTCTCCATTGTTTACTTCAATAAAATAAATCCCTTCAGGAACAGATCGATCAAAATTATCATCTCCTGACCAGATGATACATGATTCACGGTTCACGATATCCGATACTGGAATAAAAGATTTCACAACCCGACCTGAAATATCATAAATTATTAATGAAATTTCGGATTTCGGATTGCGAAATGCGGATTTGTTTGGATTTTGGAATTTAATTAGACATTGATCACTGAATGGATTGGGGTACGCTTCAAATTTAAAGGGTTGACTTATGGGTTTGCCTCCATGGATTCCCTGTTCCATTGCTGCATAGACATTTATAGAATCTCTTAAATTCTGGTTGTGAATTGACCAGACCTTCAAATTTATAACCTCTGTTCCCCATACATTGGGCGTTGTATATATTGATATATCAATCCCGGTATCAACTGCCCCGGGTGTAAGATAATCATAAAGGATTATTCCGGGTTCTGCACACTGTCCACCCGCGCAGTATATTGCAAACCAGCCTGGTACGGTATCAATGATTCGGCAATCAAAGGCATAACTATCGGGTTGAGTGCCGGTATTAGTGAGACGGAAATAATAGACGAAATAATCTGTACCGGTCTGGAATGTATCGCTTGTGCAGACAAAACTAAAATTATACTGCGCAAATAAAGGGAGTGCTGCCAACCATAATAGAATAAAAATTTTCAGTCGCATGACTTCTCCTTCTTTAAAGGGGGGACAGAGGTCCCCCCTTAATCTTTTTTATTTAACGAACAATTATGACTTTCTGCAGAAGTTTTGTATTTTCAATTTCCAATTCTGCAAAGTATATCCCGGAAGGCAGAAGTTTGCCATCGTTATCGTCGCCCATCCAGAAATTGGTTGATTTTAAAGCCAGTGATTTAACCAGACGACCAGAAGCGTCGTAGATATTGAGCAACATAGGTTTATTGGAGAATTTTTTAGATTCATATTTAATGATTGCACGGTCGTGGAATGGATTGGGATTGATGCTCAGCAACAATGTTTTTTCAAGATTCTTGGTTTCTTCAATTCCTACCGGACTCGGAATATTTATATCATCAACATACCATCCTTCGTCAACAACACTACCATCACTCAAGAATCTGAATCTCATTCTGATGGTCTGTCCCGAATATGTTTGTAAAGAGTAAATATATTGATTCCAGGCAGTCTGATTTCCGGTAAAGATACCAATGGTCTTCCAGAAACCTGATCCATTATCAATGTCTAAATGTCCATAATCCCAGCCCTGTTCCATACGATATTGATGCCAGAAATACAAATTGCTGTCGGGAGTGACCACAAAGTATGGGCTTACCAAAGATGCATCATTTTCATTTGTGTATTGATGATTTGATTCTACCCCAGAATACCATGAATGCGTTGGCGAGTGGCTCTTGTAAGTTGTGATGTGCCAATTATCGTTGATTCCAGAATGGGTCCAGTTTCCCTGTCCGGCTTCAATATTATCTGAAAAACCAGGGGTTCTGGTAACAATAAACGGGAAGGTATCAGAATGAGTTCCAAAATTTACAAAGAAAGATACCTGTCTTGGCGAAGGACAACTCGCGCTGATTGTGAAATTACATATATTAACCGTATCAATATCACCTGGACCAATTGCGACCGATTGAGGTGTTGCACTGCTGATCGTAATATAAGGGTCAGAGCAGGTGACATTTGCGCTGCCTGAGTAAATACCGTTACCCTGATTCTTACCAAAGACATACATCCTTATTGCTTCACCGGGTTCTGCCCAGCGATTATTATTCCCGCTTGTCTCTTGATATTTTAATCCATAATACTCCATATCCGGTATCGGCACTATCCCAATCTCTGCGCCCTGATATATTTCTCTTGTTGAAGATTGGACAAAGACCACAATTTTACAATCCTTTTCTTTCCAGGAGGCAGAAATTGTAAAATTCCGTGAGCGGGTGATATTGCCATTGGCAGGTATGGTTACCGCTTCGCCGTTCTGGTCCGGAAGCATATCCCTCATTACAAAATCAAGTTTGGTCATTCCCTGCCAGCTATAAGGGATATTGTTTTCTACAACCACAAAATGTAATGTTCCACTGATTGCGCTGGAAGTGGTATTTTGGATGGTCGCGTTTACCGTTCCGGTATTAGCCACGGTATCATAAGAACAGGTCAAGTTAATAACCAGAGGGCTTGATATTGTGAGTCGGTATTTGACTGTATCAAGGAAGCAGGCATATAATGTGCCGGTATGGACACCACCAACGACTCTTTTAGAACCGTCAAACCAGGTGGTAGGATATCCGCTAAGACTATAATAGCTCGCTCGCGCTGCAGCCTCTGATGAATAAAACGGGTCGCTTGTTGAAGAATGGTAGGCAATAACCACGACTGAATCATAACTTCTTTCATATATCTCGTCCAGCGCACGCGCTGCCCCAGGACAGTATGTACACCAGGTCGCAGTAAATTCTTCACAGACCACGACCCGCTGGGCAGCAAAGGCGAATGCTCCAGCGATTATACATATTAACAGCGCTACTTTTTTCATTTTGACCCCCTTTCTTTATTATTAGCGCTTGCGATAATATCCTTTTTCTTTCTATTATCACCTCCTTTCGGTATTTTTGTTTCTGGTAATTTAGAATTTTCAACTACCTTCAAAATTTCCTTATTATATTTTGAGTATTTTTTAATGAAGTTATCAAAGATTTCTTCTAAATTTTGTTTTGTACTTACTGAATATTGAGTAGAATAAAGAGTGAAGGATTTTTTTTCGACCCGACCGGGTCTGTAAGTCCGGCGAGTCATTTGACTACTCCTTTAAATCTGTTTGTATAAATTATATTAGAGATTTTTAACGGAGTGAAGTAGATGCTGTGGTATCTTTTTTCGACCCGACCGGGTCTAAATATCCGGCGAGTCATTTTCTAACTCCTTTGTTAAGGGTAAAGATATTTAAGATAGACAACATTGTAGTATTATAATCATTTTATGAACCCTGTCAAGGGCCCAAAAATACAATGTGATATTATACAAAATAGATTCATACATCAAATATAATCCGCGCCTGATAATGGTCATTTATTTTTTGAATATTAAGGCTATGATAGGTGGCATTCTTGATTTCTAATTTTATCTGATGTCTATTCTTATCAAATATATCGCCTTTCAATTGGGCGTTTAATTCATAATTTTGATTTATCTCAATTGCATATTCAGCGGGGATAAATCCTTTTACAGAAAAATTGTATAACAATTCTCTGCACCATTCTATGAGTAATTCTTCAAATGATATACTCTTTATTTTAAATTCTAAATTTTCTTTTTTTAATATCCTGCCTTTAATCTGGGTCTCAAATATTGCCTGGGCAGCGTTGATAAAAAGTTCTTCCATTGATTTTGCTTTAATTTCAACCCCTAAATCCGCAGTATGATTTAGGTATTTATAAGGCATAAAGAAAAAAGCAATCGGGTTAGGGTTGAGCTGCTGGTTTTTATTTCATATTTCCAGCATCCCAACCCCAACCGTTATTCTGGATTAATAATACCAAACCATATAAAATGCAAATGGCTTGGCATTGCCGATTTTTACTTCCATATATGTGTCACCACCTTCAGGTGGGTTTGAGATGAAAGTAAAACCACTGAGTGCAGCAAGGTTTAATGAAAAATGTTCACTCACAAAATGCTCTAACCCAAATCCAAACGGAAGATTAAATCCAAATTCACTATCCGCACCACCACCCGGAGAAAATAATAAAAATCCGAAACCAGCTTTTCCATAGAGATTGGTTTTCTGGTGCCCTTTGATTAGAAAGTTGACGAGTCCGTTCATAACGAGGTTAATACTTGTTCTGTCATTGGCGTTTCTTAAGGTAAATTGAAAAGTAGGTTCAAGGATCAGATTGGGATTCAATCCGTATCTCGTTACCGCAAGATCTATTACAGGAAGGGTTATTAATTCATTAGCACTCTCCTGATATACATCAGGTGTGAATCCCAAACCCATTCCGATACGGCCGCTTAGGTTATAAGCACTAACCAGCACAATAAATGAGAGCAGCGCAATTGCGCCTTTTTTCATAATGCCTCCTTTCTTCTACCCTATTATATTTAATAATTAACCTCCGTCAAGTTATTTAAAAATTTTATGAATTGATAACCACTTGTCGATGCTAAACTTAAAAGTTGATTTATTTTTGTCCAATAGGGTTTAAATTCATCGGGCTGGAGTGTGCCGGTCTCTTTTACCTTCCGTGAGATAATATCAACAAGTAATACGGAAAGCAATAACTCCAATCTTTCTTTATTGAACCATTCAATATCTTCATATGTATGAACAAACATAAAATTTTTGACTTCTGCTAACTTAAAAAAGTTTGATAAATTTGATTTATCCTCAAAGATTAAATGCCCTTGTTCAATAATAATTGCAAGCGGTGTGTAAAGTATTAAATCTTTTAAATCTCTCGGTTTTCTTATGATATTCTCAATATAGGAATATAAAGGAAATTCAGCAGTAAGAAAGTCAGATAGTTTTATATATTCTTTTACTCTTTCAATCCTTTCAATAGCCTTCATACCTGCTAATGTCCAGTCAATATTCAAAAATCCATTACCATCTAAAAATTCAAACAGTTTTTTAAAATCTTTATCTTGGTTATCCTGTATTTCTTTAAATTCCATAAAAATATGGTATTTGTAGGCACCGAGTTTTATGAACCATCCCTGCTTTGCAAGAATAATTGGGTTCACCAGATAAAAAAGATTGTCTCTATTGTCTCGGCAGAGATAATAAGTTCCTTCCGTGCAATGTAAATTTAATCCTTCGCAAAGATTTTTTGTATGGAACCTATCCGAACCTTTGATCCAACCCTGTGCTTCTTGATAGCGATTATTATAAACGACCAAAATCCGTTCGGATTCGCTTCCATTTGAATATGCAAATACATTTTCATTTATGGTGCCTTTGTTATCAAAAAAGTCATAAAGACAAAAATTATCTACCCCACTAAATAAGTGGCGTTTTTTTAATAACGGGAAAACTTCTCTTTCGTGCCTTTTGATTAAATATTCATCTGCTTTTTCATCCCAATAAGAGCGATAATATTCCATACCATATTTTTCCTGGAACCCTTCAATCTGTCCGTGACCGAACATACATAATCCAGGCATCGTTGCCATCATTATACAAACACCGAAATATTTATCATCTTTACCAAACTGCTGGACTGCCGTCAATTCATCTGGATTACTCATAAAATTGACAAATCTACGTAAGATCTCTGGATTATAATCAAGAACGTTTTTCAAAACCTGATGGTATTCTCTATTCTGCTCCATTTTGAGCATATTCATAAAGGCACTGTTATAAACCCGATGCATTCCAAGGTTTCTTACAAAATATCCTTCCATCAGCCAGAATGCCTCGGCAAGTAATAGTGTATCAGGTGCTTCTCTGGTAATTCGGTCAACCACCTCGCGCCAGAATTCCTTGGGAAATAATTTATTAAATTGTACATTTGTCATACTGTATTCAGTTCTTGATGGAATATCTCCACCTTTGCCTGGTTCTGGAAACCACAAACGGTGATAATGTTTTTTGGTCAGGGTCATTGCCGCATCAAGCCTTATAATAGGAGATTTTCTTGCAATCTCAATGATTTTCTGTATCACTGCTTCTCTAACTTCGGGCAAAAGAAAGTTTAACTGGGCGGTATCATTCCAAGGTGTACTTGTCCCATCATTGCCATGATAAATATATCTCACCTTACCGGTTTTCCTTTCTATAAGCTTAAATACCACCGCAGCATCGGTTCTGTTGTAATATCCATCTTCAATATAAATTTCAATCTCGGGGTCGTCAGATAGGTTCGGTCCGTTGAAACGATAATTAAAAAATGGGGAGCTATCGCGCTGAATAAACCAATCTGGATGTTCTTTTATCCATTTGGAGTCAATCGCAGTGTGATTTGGAACCATATCAACTGCAATTCTGATATTGTAATTTAAAGCCCGCTGTTTTAAATTATTAAACGCCAATTCACCACCCAGCTCCTGGGCAACTGTATAGTCGTATATAGAATAAGCGGAGGCAATTGCATCAGGATTGCCACAAAGTTTTTTTATTTTTGCCGAAGCCTTGCTTCTTTCCCAAATTCCAATGAGCCAGATTGCATTGAATCCCCAATCACTCAAAATTTTCAATTCTTCATCGGGAATTTGATCCAATCTCTTTATTTCTCTATTATACTTTTTGCTTAATTGATATAACCAGACATAGGTATGTTTGGCAATCATCACAACTTTTGGCATCCAGTCTGTATCAGGAGTGAACCTCGGTTCATCAGAATGTATATCTGTATAGACTTCACTACCAGGCGTAAATTCAGGAACAAGTGTTGGCCCTGGACCGGGTATCCTTTCTTTTTTCTCTTCCCGTATAAAATCGAGCGAAACTAAAATGCGCATTGTTAGACGATCAAGCAGTTCAGGTGATAAAATCAATTTCCAGTGTTGTTTTATGTATAATAATTGTCCAGCAAGGGAATTTGGGGCTGCACGCATTGGAGATTTTAAAAGTTCAACAAGGGGTTGATTATATGGACCATAAGTAGGTTGGGTTTTAAAAAATTCCTCAAGTTCAAAAATAACTTTCTTATATTCAGTTAGATTTTTCAATTTCTCATCATCAAACAGTTCTTTGAATTGTAAAAAAGCAGGATTCTCATTGGCCAGGTTTAACATTAAAATTTCTTGAAGTGTAATCAATATGTTTGGTGTGTGTTCTGTTTTCCCGTTGAGATATTCTCCTATTGTTTCTCTTTTTAAATAGACAGAAATTGGCGGGAATAATTTAATGAATTCTTTAATTAAATCAAATACTGCTTTTTGGCTAAATTTTTTGTTTAAATAATCGAGTGCTTTTTTGAATGCATCATGATTTTTTTCGATCTGGTATCTTTGGACTACGAGGTGTAAGATCTCATCAATGAGCCCCATTGCATTTAGATCGGCCGGACTTATTAAATCTTTACCCTTATATTTTCTATTTTTATTCCATTTATCGGCAAATTTTTTTACTGCTGTAATATCGGTAAATACTACATTCCCGCTCAGTTGAAATAAATATCTGTCAAATTTGTATTTCTTGCGGCACTCTCTACTAATATGAAATTCAAACATTTTTATAAGGAACTAAATATATGGGATGAAAGAAGGTTTAATATTATTGGTTATAAAAATGTCAATAAAGGTCTCCCTATGTTTCTTTCTTTTCATATTTACTCAACTGTGCTTCAAGCTCTTGAATCTTCTCAACGAGTTTTTCTTTTTCCGCCTCTTTTTCTTTTTGCGCAATGCGTGTGAGCATTGCGAATGCGATTGCCATTAAAATGATTGCCCAGAAAGGTGTGAACCATTCAAAAATGTTAAATATATTAAACAACAATGCCAAAACTCCTAATAAGAAGACCATAAGTGCCCACAGAGCCATAAAACCCCCTTTGATTTTAGAAAACCTTGCTCAGTTGATAAATTATAATCCAATATGATTTTTTGTCAAGCCCTATAGTAAATTTTACCTTAATAGATATAGCAAAACGAGGTTTAAAATGTATATAATGACAATGAAGATTGAATCTAAGGATAATGGCAGATGCTTCTTCTCTGCCCGATATGTTAGACTAATTATTACTACTGCTGTTATTATTATTCCAGACAACGCTGAAATTATATGATTTTGATTTACCAGAGTAAGTATAGAACCTTTTGTATAGATTAAATCAACAATCCCTAAGATTGCAATGTTAAATATTGTGCTCCCCATTAGATTACCCAGTGCTAAATCCACTGCCTTGCATCTTAATGCGCCGAAACAAACGACTGTTTCCGGTAAAGATGTGGACCAGGCAATCAGTATGTTACCCACAAATGTTTGCCCAAGCCCGGTAATTTCAGCAATCCCTTCGCCAATCTTGGGAAGGAATATTGCTGCAATAATAACGAAAAAGGCATTAATAATAAATAGTGTAATTGCTTTATTTAGTGTTATTCCAGAGTAAGTCTCAAGATTTTGATTATTAACATTTTCAATGAGTTTCCTTTCGTATTGGAAAGTCAATCTCATTGCAAGAAAATATATAATGATAAAAATAACACTATTCAAACCAATCCAGCCAAATGCCGGCATATTTTCTTTTAGAAATAGACTAACAATTACGATACTTAATTGCAATATGCCAAAACTTCCAGAAATTATGTGTCCTGTTTGGGCAACGCTTGAAATTGGTATCTTCCGATAAAATAAGTCGAGGAAGGCTATTATCAAAATATTAAACACACAGCTACCGATCAAATCACCCGCGGCAATATCGGGTACCTGTGCATAAGTAACAGCACTGATTGAATTTACCATTTCCGGAAGGGATGTTATTGAGGCAACCAAAATGAGTCCGATCAAAGTTCTTCCAAGACCGCTTTTTTCTGCAATCACATCACTATAATATGAAAGTCTTGTGCCTGCAAAAAAGATTATTCCCGTGCACAAAAAAAAGCCAAATAGCAAAAGCGCCATAGTAATTATTATAACAATTTACAATATAAAGTCAATAAATTCTTGACTCTAACTACATTTTAATTATAATTACATATATGACCACTTTTTTGTTTGTTTTGTTTTTTTTCAATCAATATTTCGGGCAGAATAAAATACAATATCGTGATTTTAATTTCAAAATTCTCTCCAGCGAACATTTTGAAATCTATTTTTATGATGGTGGAGAGACGATCGCCCACTTTGCCCAGGATGTGCTTGAAGATGGCTACGAACAATTGAGCAAAGATTTTGGCATTGAGGTTGAATTCCGCATTCCAGTAATACTTTATAATGCACCAAATCATTTTTCTCAGACCAATGTTACCCTTGAATTGATTGAGGAATCGGTTGGTGGTTTTACCGAGATTTTAAAAAATCGTATGGTTATACCTTTTAATGGTGACTACGAAGAATTTCGCCATGTGCTTGTCCATGAGTTGACGCATGTATTTGAATTTGTAATTTTCTTCCCTTCAAAACTTGAGGCGATATTGACGGGCGACCTTTTTTACTCGATACCCCTTTGGGTAATGGAAGGATGCGCTGAATATTTCTCCCAAGGTTGGAACCTTGAGGCTGATATTTATATGCGGGATTTAATTATGCATAATCAGGTAATTTCATTATCGGAATTGGGCAATTATGGCGGGTATATAATATATAAAGAAGGGCAGGCATTTTTTCATTATGTAAATGTTAAATATGGCAGGGAAAAGATAAGCGAATTCATACACCTTCTCAAGGCGAAGAAAAATCTGGAAAATGCATTTATCAGCGCGTTTGGTATCAATGTTGATGAATTTAATAAACGCTGGATTAAATTCTATCAATTGCAATACTGGCCTAAAGTTAGACTTTCGGAAAATTTTGAAAACTTTGCACGCGTTGTTTATGATCATAAAAAGACACGTTCATTCTATAATACATCTTCTTCAATATCACCAAATGGTGATAAGATTGCATTTATTAGTGACCGTCAAGGGAATATAGATTTGATTGTAATATCAAGTATTGATGGTAGAATTCTGAAAAAACTTATTCGCGCTGAATATTCATCGGGATATGAGGGCTTACATCTTTATCAGGGGGGCATTACCTGGTCACCGGATGAGAAATATATAAGTTTTGCTGCCAAGTCTCAGGGTGAGGATGTTCTTTATATAATAAATTCAAGAACCGGTAAGGTATATAAAAAATTCAAATTGAAACTCAATGGTATATATTCCCCAAAATTTTCATTGGATGGCAAGAAGATTGTATTCAGCGGATTAAAGGATTCATATCTTGATATTTATCAAGTTGAAATATCAAGCGGGAATGTTGAGAGAATAACAAATGATATATATGCCGATAAGTTTCCTGCTATTTTCACCGAGGACAAAATAATTTTCGTCTCAGACCGTCCTGATTCTAATGAAAATTATTACTATGGGAGTTATGGTGTTTTTTTGAAAGAGGGAAATGATATTAAAAGACTTACTCCACGCTCAACCTACATAGCCTGGCCTTTCTTCAATGCTGACACAGGTATTTACTTTATTGCTGATTATGATTCAGCCTATAATCTTTATTATCTTTCACTAAATGAAAATAGAATAACAAAAAGAACAGATATCCTTACGGGAATTTATTATCCCTCCATTTCAAAAGATTTTCAAAAAATTGCATTTGGATATTATAATGATTATGGCTATGATATATGTGTTGTCAAAGACCCGCTTAAACGAATGTTTGAATGTGACTCAATCGGAACTGCAATTGCTGAAAATTCGTATACTGCAGGTGAGCCTGACAGAGAAAAAGTTAGAAAGTATCGCCTGAAATTTTCGCTTGATTATATTGTAGCAAGCGCTTCTTATTATACACCACTCGGTTTCTCGGGTATGACTCAGATTGCCTTAAGTGACATTCTTGGTGACCACCTCATTCAGTTCAGCACTGACTTCTATGGCAGTTTGTCTTCTTCAGATATATTTTTTGTTTACTGGTATTTGAAGAAAAGAATGGACTTCGGCTTTGCCTTTTATCAGTATTTAAACTATTTTGCCAGCGGTAATGACCTTGTGATATGGCGTTATCTTGGTATAGGCGGTATGGTGCAATTCCCATTTACAAAATTTTTCCGAGCCGAATTGGGACTTTACAAATACAAAATTTATGAAACAAAATGGCTTGATTTTTTTGATGATTTTTATTCAGATAGGTATGCGGATACTTCTTATAATTTCACATATCCTGAACTTTCTATTATTTTTGACAACGCAAAATGGGGGGATATAGGTCCAATTAATGGTGTGCGCACACGCATAACCGGATATACTACAGTATTTAGTGATTTTGATATAAAAGTTGGGGTCCTTGATTACAGACGCTATTTCAGGTTGTCTCCCAGGGCAAGTTTTGCTACGAGGCTCGTGCTGGCAGGTAATTTTGGTAAGGATGATGAACTATGGTCAATTGGTGGTCCGGGTTCAATACGGGGTTTTGATTATTATACATTTACTGGGGCGGATTTAGGATTTTTCAATTTTGAATATCGGTTTCCATTCATAGACCGGCTCAGACTGGCATTTCCTTTACCTATGGAAATCAAGAATATCAGGGGAGTTCTTTTTGCTGATTTTGCAGGTCTCTATTCTGATTCATTTGATGTCTTTGAATCCGCAGAGGGTATTTTGCCAGTTCGTTTCAAAGATGTAAAGATGGGGCTTGGGTTTGGACTGCGATTTAATTTATTTTTTGCAATATTCAAACTTGATTTTGCCCGTTCAAATGACCTTCAAAACTGGGTCGATGAAAAGGGCGAACCTTCAAAATGGAAGTTCTATCTGACAATTGGCCCCGAATGGTAGTCCGGTTATCGCTGGTGATTTCTTTCTTTATCTCTATGGGTTGTGTTAAAGAACAGAAATGTGTTGTATACTTTTGGCATGTGATGGGTGGACCGATTGGAAAAAAACTTAATGAAATGGTACAGGAGTTTAACAGATTGCATCCCGAAGGTGAGATAAAATCTGCCCAGATGGGTTCGTACGATGCCTTGGCACAAAAACTTATGGGCGCCATTGCGTCAAATTCGCCGCCAACAATCGCTCAAATGTATGAATCATGGACCGATCAATTTCTAAAAGCAGGATATTTGGAACCCCTGCAGAATTTTATTGATAAAGATTCTTCCTTTAACATTTCAGATTTTTTCCCGGTATTTATTGAGGATAACACATTTGATTCAATAATTGTTACCCTTCCTTTTAATAAAAGCCTTCCGGTATTTTATTACAATGCTACAATATTTGATTCAGCTGGAATATACAAATTTCCTGACAACTGGATTGAATTCAGAATTGCCTGTGAAAAATTGAAAAAATTAAGGATTTGGCCTACATCCTGGCCTATTGATGTCTGGTATTTTGGTTCAATGGTGTATCAGGAAGGTGGCGAATTATTCAATGAAACCTCAAAGAAACCAATGTTTCATACTGAACCAGGGGTGAAGGTTTTAGAATATTTAGTTGGTTTGGTAAAGGATAGTTTATTTTATCTAAATCCTGGATTTCAACGTCAAGATGAATTTTTAAGCGGCAATGTAGCAACAATACCAGCTTCCATTGTCTCCTGGGCATTCTTGAAGGGCAGGCCAAAATTTAAAATGGGTGTAGCACCATTCCCCAGCGGCAAAAATAAAAGAGTTGTGATTGCAGGAACAAATATTGGAATGTTTAAAAAAGCCACTCCCGAACAGAAAAGACTTGCCTGGGAATTTATCCGGTGGTTCTTAGAACCTGAACAACAGATAAAATGGACGAAGGCAAGTTATTATCTTCCCACGAGGCAGAGCACAACGAAAATGCCTGAGTTCCAAGAATTTCTTAATGAAAATCCTAATTATGATAGAATTATTGCACAACTTAAATTTGCAACTACTGAGCCGAAGACAAAAGAATGGTTCACCGGCAGAATATATCTAAACGAAGCACTTGAAGAAGCAATGCGTTTAGAAAGAACCCCAGAACAGGCACTTAATAACGCTGCAAAAAGATTCTTTGTTGATCTGGAATAATTATGGAATTTAAACCTGCAAAACTTGATAGATTGGCGCTGATAACCTCAATAATTACAAGTATTTTATTGGTCTGTTTTTCTTTCTTTTTTTTAATAAATAATATCCCCTACGGTTGGATTTTTGCTTTATTAATGCTTTCTATAGTCTTAATCAGCTACCTTTTAAGCCCTAAAAGTTATTATATACAGGGGGCATATTTCATTATTGAAAAAGTTATAGGAACAAAGATTTCAATTCCAATTAGTGAAATTGAAGGCATTTTTGAAGTTGATGACTTTTATAAATTAAAACCTATCAGGTCATTGGGCAATGGAGGATTATTTGGTTATTATGGCATCTATACTACAAAAGATTATGGAAATATCAACTGTCAGTTAACAAGATTGAAAGATGTCTTAATTATAAAATCAAAAAATGGATACTATGCGATTTCACCAGAAAAGCCTGAACGCTTATTAGAATGGTTCAGGTCAACTACTGGCACAACACTGATTAAGGAAAACCCTGAGCCCGAAACGATAAAAAAGAAGGCAAGTCCACTGATACTATTGGTTCCGGAGACAATCTTCATGCTCACACTGATAATGATCATTTTGCTTTATCCTCAATTGCCCGATAAGATTGCAACCCACTTTGATGTCAGGGGGAATCCTGATGGATGGAGTCCCAAGATTTCCTTCATTTATTTTGGAATCCTTTCCCAGATAATATCGTTAATAATATGTGCGATATCATTCTTTGCAATGAGGAATAGATATCATGAACCAATGGCTATTTATCTTTTGATAATCATGGTTTCAGTTGTTCAATTGATTGTTGCTTATGCTGCGCTTGATATATATTGGTTTAATGTATATGATTCACATTTATTGCCTATGGGTTTAATGTTTATCTTTTTTACTGGAATATTTTTGGTTTTTTTATTTATTTATTATCGGGTTCTGACAAAAAGAGAGAAAACAAAATAAATATCTCTATTTGAAGATTTCTTTTCCCTTCCCAACAATTTTATTCAACTGTTCTCTGAAGTAGTCCGTGCTTTCTACAATATGCTTTGGTATTTGCTGGCAGTAATACTCCCAGGAGCGTTTTATCTCAGCACCAAGAAGTTGCACAAGTGTTCCATCCCGTAAACCCTGTTCCACTTTTTCCTGATTATACAGAACAAGGTCTGAAGCGAGTGCCTTGGCAAGCCTCCTTGCCCTTTCATGCCATTTTTTGTCCTCTTCACTCATTTCAGGCTGTGGCGATGGTGTGGGTTTTGAAATAACTTCAACCTGTGAAGTGGTTGGACTTTCAACGGTAGGTGGTTCGGGGATTTTTGTTTCTGGTGGAGATGTAACAGGGGGTTCTGGAACAGAAACCTGCGTTGGTGCTTCAACCTTTGGAGTCGGTGGAGGCTCGACTTTGGGCGAAGGAGGTGGTTCTACTTTTGGTGGTGGGGGTGGTTCTACTTTTGGTGGTGGGGGTGGAACTTCTATTTTTGGGGGTTCAGGTACTGGTTGTGGAATTTCTTTTTTTATTAAAATCACATTCTGACACTTTGGACATTTAACCTTCACACCACTGGCAGGAATTTTATGCTCATCAACATTATACTTTGAATGACAATGTGTGCATTCAACAATCATTTTTTAACTCCTTTACAATCTTCTGGCACTGCCTTTTGAGTTGCCAAAGCGTGCCGTTGTTTTCTATAACATATTTTGCAGCCTTCGTCATTTCGGATTCTTTTTTCTGGCTCTTAAGTATGGAGAAGAATATTTTCTTTGGAATTCCTCTTTTTTGCGCCCTTTTTTGCTTAATTTCAATCGCCGCCTTAACGAGAATTGGAAAATCAACTTTTTTCAACAATGCGGGCCAGTCAAAAAGCAGTGCAGCATCAACAACTACCATTCCCTTATCTATACCATCAATCTCTTTATTTATTTTTTCTATCAATCTTGGATGCGAGAGGTTATTAAGAATTTTCAGATATTTTTTATTAGAAAAGACGACACTACGCAGTTTTCGCCGGTCTATTTTTTTACCCGAGAATATGTCTTTACCAAAATATAACCTTAATTGATCAGCAATTTCTGGCAATATACTTTTCCCAATACGGTCGGCAGAAATGTATTTCATTCCATAAGATTGGAATATCTTTGCAACTGTTGTCTTGCCTGAACCAATATTTCCACCCACCCCGATCACCACCTTATTTTTTTTCATCAAAAAACTTCATTCAGTAAATCTCTTAAAACAAAGTGTTGCGTTGTGTCCACCAAATCCCAGTGAATTTGAGAGTGCATAATCAATTTTTGCCTTTTTTGATTCTTTTAATACAAAATTCAATCCTTCACACTCGGGATCAGGATTCTCAAGATTTACTGAAGGGTGGAGAATTTGTTCATAGATTGATAAGACAGTTACAACAGCCTCAATCGCACCTGCTGCACCAAGGGTATGGCCAATCATTGATTTGGTTGAATTTAGATAAATCTTTGGAGCATGTGGTCCAAAAAGGTCTTTTATCGCCCTTGCCTCAAATTTATCATTCAGATCCGTTGAAGTGCCATGGGTATTGATATAATCTATCTGCTCTTTCTGGCAGCCTGCTTCTTTTATTGCTCTTTCCATTGACCTACGCGCGCCCTCACCCTCAGGTGAAGGTGCAGTTATATGATAACCATCACCAGTTGCACCAAATCCTACAATTTCAGCATATATCTTTGCCCCGCGCTTCCTTGCAAATTCTAATTCTTCCAATATCAATACTGCTGCGCCTTCTGCCATTACAAAACCATCCCTTGCCTGGTCAAATGGTCTTGAAGCCTTCTCCGGTTCATCATTCCTTCGTGAGAGTGCACGCATATTACTGAATCCTGCTAATGCAAATGGTGTTACTGGTGCTTCAGCACCACCCGTAATAACAACAGAGGCATTTCCTAATTTTATCTCCCTGAATGCTGTCCCGATAGCATGGGCGCCGGAGGCACAGGCAGAAACGGTAGTATAATTTGGACCTTTTAAACCATAATGTATCGCGACATAACCAGAAGTCATATCCGGAATCATCATTGGAATCAGGAATGGTGATACCCTTCCTGGTCCCTGATTCATATATTTGATATGTTCATCTTCCCAGGTTAATAAACCGCCAATCCCGGAGCCAATAATGACACCAATATCAGTCTTGTCATATTTTTCAAAATCAATCTGGGCGTCTGCAACTGCTTCCAGGGCTGCCCACAGACATAATTGAACGCATCGGTCAAGTCTTTTAATTGCCTTGGGATCAAGCTTTGTTTCTGGGTTAAAGTCTTTTACTTCACCGGCGATCTTCACTGTATGTTTTGATGTATCAAAGGATTTTATTAAACCAATACCGCTTTTCCCCTGGAGCATATTATTCCAGGTAGATCTAAGATCATTACCCAGCGGTGTTATTACGCCAAGCCCAGTAATTACAACCCTCTTCATTGCGATTTTAATTTGTCTTCAAGGTAGGCAATCGCCTTACCTACAGTATCAAGTTTTTGTGCATCTTCTTCAGGAATTTGAATATTGAATTTTTCTTCAAATGCCATTATCAATTCAACTGTATCAAGAGAATCTGCACCAAGGTCTTCAATAAATTTTGCGTCTGAATTTACCTTCTCCGGTGGAACATGCAATTGTTCCACTATGATATTTCGGACTTCATCAAATATTGCCATTTTCTCTCCTTTCTTTTTACATAACCATTCCGCCATCAATGGCGATCACCTGACCAGTAATATAATCTGCCTGGTCCGAGGCTAAAAATAGTGCCAGGTTTGCCACATCTTCTGGTTTACCAAACCTGCCCAAGGGAATTAATTTGAAATAAACTTGTTTTATTTCATCTGGTAATTTTTCGGTCATTCTTGTTTCAATGAACCCCGGGGCGATTGCATTCACTGTAATATTTCTTGAGGCAAATTCCTTGGCACAGGATTTTGTGAATCCAATTATACCTGCCTTGCTTGCCGCATAATTTGACTGTCCGGCATTACCGATCAAACCTATTACGGATGCAATATTAATTATTTTACCGAAGCGCTGTTTCATCATATATTTGACAACTGCCTTTGTCACCAGAAATGTCCCTGTAAGGTTGATATTTATTACCTTGTCCCAATCATCTTTTGTCATACGTATCAACAATTTGTCATTTGTGATACCAGCATTGTTCACCAGTATATCAATCTTTGCAAAATCATTCGCTATTTTATCAATAGTGTCATTCACAGACTTTTCGTCCGCAATATTCAGATGATAAAAATGAGCCCGGTTTCCCATACTTAATGCAGTTGCCTTGCCCAAATCTTCATCCACATCAACAATAATAACTATTGCTTCGCTTTCAGTAAATTTTTTTGCAATCGCTGCCCCAATTCCACTGGCACCACCAGTGACAAGGGCTATCTTTTCTTTAAGCATCATACTCAATTCTATTTAAAATAAAACAATTGTCAAGGTATCTGTTTAGTGCACATTCTCAATTTTTTCCTAACGGTCTTTAATTACTTAAAGCAATCTAATCGGAGAAAAGTACATTAATTTGTACCCAGTCCATCTAACTTTGTAAGTATAAAGTTATCATTGACAATAGTGCTAAATTTAATATAATACTCTACGAAGGAGAAGTATATGCCAGGCAAGGTAATCTTTGAATATGATGAGAAATTAAACATTGTCTTTACCGAAGACCACTGGGAGATAAAGACCAAGCAGGATGTTGATGAATTTTTTGCTGAATATCAGAAATATTTCCAAAAATTGGGAAAAAAGGTGTATATGATATCAAATATTGATAATCTTTTGGTCCACGCCGAAGTCGCTGATTATTATGGTGAAGTGGCAAAGAATACAGTGGTAATATACTTGCTTGGTTTTGCCCGTTATGGAACAAAAGATTGGGCGAGGATGACCGTGCGCACCACTTCTTTAAAGGCGAGGTTTTCGCCCAACATTTATAGTACACGCGAAGAAGCAATCCAGGCGATTGAAAAACAAAAACAATCAAAATCAGAATGAATCTTTATAAAAAATTAAACAAGGAGTTCTATGGAATACATAAATTATAAATCTCCAGATATTGGTAAAAGAGGCAAGAGACTAATTAATCGTGATAAGAAGGTAATGTTTGGTGCCCATACAAGAACAAGGGAAATACCACTTGTTGTGGATAAGGCAAAAGGTGCTTGGATAACGGACATTGATGGCAAAAAGTATCTTGATTTTGGTGCAGGATTTGCCGTTGTTGGCACTGGACACTGCCATCCTGAGGTAATTAAGGCGGTAAATAAACAGATAAGAAAGTTAATTCACATTTCGGGCAGCGATTTTTATTATGAACCTCAAGTTGAACTTGCCGAGAAACTGGTAAAAATTACTCCTGGTGACTTTGATAAACGAGTATATTTTGGTTCTTCTGGTGCCGAGGCAATAGAGGCATCTTTAAAGATTGCACGCTATTATACACGAAGAACGAAAATGATTTCTTTTTTAGGCGGATTCCACGGCAGGACATTTGCAGGGATGACAATGTCGGGAAGCAAAAAGGTCCAGCGTGCACACTTTTCAGCATTGATCCCAGAGGTATATCATATCCCATATCCTTATTGTTATCATTGCATTTTCAACCAGACCTATCCCGAGTGTATAAGAAAAGAATTTGGGGGAGTTCCGCTAATTTATTGTCTTTCATACTTAACCGATGTCATATTTGAAAGGTTGATTGACCCCGAAGATATTGCATTGATAATGGTTGAACCAATTCAGGGTGAAGGTGGATATATCGTTCCACCACCAGAATTTTTACCTGCCTTGCGCGCAATTGCTGATAAATACGGAATTGTTTTAATATTTGATGAGATTCAAAGTGGCTTGGGTAGAACCGGTAAATGGTTTGCCTGTAACCATGTAGATGTAGTACCGGATATAATTTTAATTGCCAAGGCAATCGCCTCGGGATTACCAATGAGTGCTACAGTTGGTAGGGCAGAACTGATGGATCCCGAAGTTGATCCTCGTGCCTGGGTGCCCGGCTCTCACGGTTCTACATTTGGTGGGAATCCTGTGATTGCTGCGGCAGGAATCGTTTCTCTGGAATTGATTGAGAATGGGTTGATTGAAAATGCACGAGTAATCGGGGAGTATCTGAAAAACGGTTTGACTGAAATAATGAACCGACATAAAATTATTGGTGAGGTACGGGGATTGGGTTTGATGATCGGCCTTGAAATTGTTCGGCACAAAGAAACTAAAGAACATTTTCCAAAAGTTGTTACTAAGAATGGGAAGAATATCAAAGAAGTTATAACTGGTGAGTGTTTTAAAAGAGGATTGATCCTCTATGGGGCTGGATTTAATTCAATCAGAATCTCTCCGCCATTAATTATTACCAAAAATGAAGCCGATATCGCCTTAAAAATAATTGAAGAAGTTATAGAAAATATAGAATCACAATTATGATAAATCCATCAATATTCAGGGAATACGATATAAGGGGCATTGCCGATAATGATTTGAATGACGAAAATGCCGAATTACTCGGACGCGGTCTCGGTACATATTACCGTATAAATAAGCATGATACCGTGGTCATTGGTGGAGATGTTCGCATTTCCACCCCACGCATAATGGCGATTTTTATAAAAAGCCTGCGTGAATCTGGAATTAATGTAATTGACATTGGTACTGTTCCTACGCCGGTCCTTTATTTTTCGTTATTCCACTGCAATATTTCTAATGGCATAATGGTTACTGCAAGCCATAATCCCAAGGAATTTAATGGCTGTAAAGTTTGTGTGAATAAGACAGCAATCTACGGTGAAGAGATTCAAAAGATTAGAGAAATAATTGAAAAGGAAGATTTTAAAAAAGGACAAGGAGATTATGATAAAAAAGATATTGTACCGGCTTATATTGATTATTTATTAAGCGGAGTGAAAATAAAAAAAGGATTGAAGGTCATCATTGATACAGGAAATGGCACCTGTGGACCAATCATGGAAAGAATACTACAAAAACTTAATGCTGATTTTAAAATATTGTTTAAAGAGCCAGATGGCAATTTCCCCAATCATCTTCCAGACCCAACAGTTGAGAAATATATAAAAGAATTGATTGAAAAAGTCCAATCCGAAAAGTTTGATGTGGGCATAGGGCTTGATGGAGATGGTGATAGAATCGGTGTAATAGATGAAAGTGGGAATATCATATGGGGTGATATGCTACTCGCAATCTTTGCTGAAAAGATAATAAAGAATCAACCCGGCGCGAAGATTATATTTGAAGTTAAATGCTCAAAGGGTTTGATTGAAAGGATTGAAGAACTCGGTGGCAAGCCGATTATGTATCGCACCGGACATTCGTTAATAAAGGCAAAGATGAAGCAAGAGAATGCACCCCTCGCAGGTGAAATGTCGGGACATATATTCTTTGCCGATAGATATTTTGGTTATGATGATGCCGTATATGCGTCCTTGCGGCTGTTTGAGATACTCAGCGAAGGGAGAAAACTTTCTGAACTTGCTAAAAAAATACCAAAATATTTTTCCACGCCTGAGATCCGAGTTGATACTACTGACGATAAGAAATTTTTGATTGTAGAAAAATTAAAGTCCGAGTTCAAAAACAAATATAAAATTATTGACATTGATGGTGTCCGTGTTGATTTCGGTGATGGATGGGGATTGGTCAGGGCATCAAATACCCAGCCCGTTCTCGTATTGCGGTTTGAGGCAAAAACCGAAAAAAGGCTTGAAGAAATAAAAAATTTGTTTTTAGATAGTTTAGAAAAAATAGGCTTAAAATAAGGGGGTTTTATGGGTTTAATCTTTTTTGTTTTATTCTCTTTTGAAGAACCTTCAGAAATTCTGCCAAAATGGATGACCGCAGAAGAAAGTTTGAGGGTTGATGAGATTGGTAAAGGGCATATAATAACTGCCCCGCCTGGTGGATTTGTTGTGACACCTGCTGAATACGAACCGTTGCGTGGTGTATTTATAACCTGGACAAGTTATGCCTCTATTTTGCGCGAGATTGTACGCTATACTGTTCCGACCTGCAAGGCATATATCATCTGCTCGGATAGTAATAGTGTAAAGAGTTATCTGACAAGCGGTGGTGTGCCTTTAGATAGTGTAAGATTCCATATTTTTCCCTACAACTCGGTCTGGATTAGAGATTATGGTCCATGGTTTATAAGAAAACAGGATAATACTGAAGGAATTGTGGACTTTCAATACAATCGTCCCAGACCGTATGATGATACAATACCTTGGAGAATTGGACAGGCATGGGGAATACAGGTTTATGGCTCACCCCTTGAACACCCGGGTGGTAATTTCATGGTCGATGGACATGGTACCGGATTTTTCAGTAGTCTAATCTATGAAGAAAACCCAAGTTATACCCCGGCACAGATCAATCAGTTGATGCTCGAATATAGCGGTCTTGAACAGACGATACCGGTGAAGAGGATTCTCACTGAATATACCGGTCATATTGATTTGTGGACAAAAATATTGAATGATACACTTGTAATGGTCGGTGACTATGCCGCAGGGCATCCTAATGATACAGTGCTTGATAATCGCGCCGACTCAATCAGCCGGTGTAAAAACCGCGAAGGATTTCCTTATCGGGTTGTCAGAATTGTAATGCCCTGGTCAACATCAGATGCCCCGCCAACATATTTGAATTCGCTCTTTGTAAATAATAGAATCCTTGTGCCGACCTGGGGTTTATCAACTGACCAGGAGGCGTTGAATACATACCAGCAATATCTGCCTGGATATCAGGTTATTGGAATAAACTGTTCATCTATGGCGAATTCTGGTGGTGCGATACATTGTATCACAATGCAGGTGCCGAAATCAGAATTTATTCATATTGCCCATAGCCGACTTACTGATACATATAATACTTCTACACCTTACAGGGTCCGTGCAAGGATAATAACATCAGGCAGTCTCAGACCTGAGTCAAGTCTTGTATTTTATAAGAAAAACAGCCAGACGAGTTTTACGGCAGTCCCATTGAGCGCAGTTCCAGATACCGCTGGTGTTTATGCTGGATATATACCTCCACAATCGTCAGGGGATACAATCTATTACTATATACTTACAAAGAATACCCATAATATCAGGAGAACTTCTCCATCCTATGTGCCGCCCCAGTTATACTCTTTCAGAATCCTTCCTGTTGCAGTACTTGAAAATATTGCCCAGACGGTAAATGGTTTTGCAATATATCCCAATCCAACAAAGGGAATTCTCAACTTCTCAGTAAACTTGCCATATCCTGCAAATGTAAAGATAGAAATATACAATGCCATCGGCCAGAGGCTAAATGTTTTTGAAGGAACATACGATAAAGGAAGGCATATTATTACATATGACATAACGACTGGGAATAGAAATCTTGCTAATGGAGCATATTTCTATAGGGCAAAGATTGGCGAAGACATAATAAATGGGAAATTCCTGTTGGTAAAGTAAAATAAATAATACAATGAAAATCGTAAAGAAAATTGCCGAACTTAAAAGATTAATAAAACAAATTAAGTATAAAAAGAAAACCGTTGGTTTTGTGCCGACAATGGGTTATCTCCATGAAGGGCATCTTTCTCTGATCCGAATTGCCCATAAGCATAGCGATTATGTTGTTTGTTCAATCTTTGTCAATCCCACCCAATTCGGACCGAATGAAGATTTTAATCGTTATCCCAGGGATTTAAAAAGGGATGAAGGATTGCTAAAAAAAGAAAAGGTAGATATGCTTTTTTATCCTTCAGTAAAAGAAATGTATCCTGATGGCTACAAGACTTATGTTGAGGTAGAAGAACTAAGTTCTATTCTGTGTGGAAAATCAAGGCCTGGCCACTTTCGTGGTGTGGCAACAGTAGTTTTAAAATTATTCAATATTGTACAACCAGATATTGCAGTTTTTGGCGAAAAAGATTATCAGCAGGCAATGATCATTAAACGAATGGTAAGGGATTTAGACCTTGATGTAAATATCATTATCGGACCGATAGTGCGCGAGCAGGACGGACTTGCAATGAGCTCAAGGAATACATATTTGAGTGCTGAAGAAAGGACTAATGCTACAATCCTTTATAAGGCCTTGACCTGGGCAAGGAATTCATTCTACAAAGAGAATATCAAAAGTCCAGAATATTTGATAACACAGATGAGGCAGATGATTGAAGAAAAAGGTGGCCAGGTTGATTATATTGCGATTGTAGATAAGAATGATTTGACCCCGGTAAGGTTTATTAAAAAGGGTGATCGGATATTGCTTGCCGTCTTTTTTGGAAGGACAAGGCTAATAGATAATATAGCAATATAAAATTGAGAAGGAATTAAAAATGCAGAATAAATAAAAGGGGGAATAATGAAAAAACTACTTGCAGTAGCAGTTGCTGCAGTAATGCTTAATGGTCTTTATGGTTTATCACTGAGTTTAAGTGGTGCGTATCAGGATATCACTGACCAAAAAGGGGGCGGTGCATACTTGGGTTTAAAGGCAGATTTAATTATAAATTTATTACCTATTTTAAAAGCAAGGGGATATCTCGTTGAAGTAGATTTCAGTGCTGGTATTCCTATGAAAATTGGTGTTTTCACTGGTTCTGATCTGCTTTTAGTACTGCCTCTACCTACTATGATGCAACCATATATTGTCACTGGGTTCTCTTATGAGAAAGACAGTGCTATAGTTTTCAAGGGTGGTCTCGGTGCAGAATTTGGGTTTAGTGGACTGATAGGCTATCTTGAAGGTAATTTGAATTATATAAAACCTGCTCAGGGGAATAGTAAAATACCTATTAATATTATGGGTGGAATTAGATACCCGTTACAGATTGGGTTTTAACTTGTTTGCTAAAATTACAACGGCGGGCTTTTGCCCGCCTTTTTTTGACTATTTTTAAAATTTCTTGTAGGGCAAACCTTTAGGTTTGCATTTATTTTTATGCAAGGCTGAGCGCTGTTTCTGAAAGAACCATCGGTTCTTGAAGAAAACCTTGCCTTACCTTCTCAGGTCTCATTAAAACTTTGCTGCGACTGGCATTCTTCTTCCCAATCCGAATGCCTTTGAGGTGACTTTTAAGACCGGTGGTGCCTGACGCCTTTTGTATTCATTCTTATTAACTGCCTTTATCACCCAATCCACAGTTTCTTCTTGATAACCTTTTGCTACAATCTCTTCTTTTGATAGGCCTTCTTCAATATAAAGTTGTAAAATTGGATCAAGAATGTCATAAGGTGGTAATGTGTCCTGGTCGGTCTGATTAGGTTTTAATTCAGCAGAAGGAGGTTTTTTTATAATTGGAAATGGAATTATCTCTTTTTTACGATTGATAAAACCAGCAATTTTATAAACCATCGTTTTTGGCACATCACCAATTACCGCCAGCCCACCACTCATATCGCCATAGAGTGTGCAATAACCAACTGCAAGTTCGCTTTTATTTCCTGTAGTTAGAACAAGATAACCAAATTTATTTGAAAGTGCCATTAAAATATTACCCCGTATCCTTGCCTGAATATTCTCTTCGGTTGTATCAAATGCTTTATCTTTAAATACATCTTTAAGAGATTTAAGATATGATTCATAAATGTGGTTTATTGGAATTATTTTTAATTCAATCCCTAAATTTTCAGCAAGTTTCTTGGAATCTTCAACACTACCTGCGGAGGAAAATGGACTGGGCATTGTTATACCTATGACATTTTCTTTGCCGATTGCTTCCACCGCAATACAGGCAACAACCGCTGAATCGATGCCACCAGATAGTCCCAGAATCGTTCTTTTAAAACCACATTTCTTCACATAATCACGCACACCAAGAATAAGTGCATTATATACACTTTCAATATGGTCAAGTGGTGTATAGTTTCTTGAATCTCCTCTTGAACCTGTTTCAATGGTCTTGATACACTCATCAAATGCAGGCAGGACATCAACAGGTTCACCATTTTTATCAATCACCATACTCCTACCATCAAATATCAATTCATCATTCGCACCAACCTGATTTACAATGACAAATGGAATGTGATATTTTTTTGCATGGCTCCGCAGAATTTTATAACGGATTTCTTCTTTCCCCATTGTGAAAGGAGAAGCCGAAATGTTTATTAAAATATTTGCACCTTTTTGCACAAGTATTTCGATCGGATCGCGGTCATAAACCTTTCTCTGCCACAATTCTGGGATATTCCAGGCATCTTCACATATAGAAATGCCAAGTATTTCTTCTTTAAATTTTATTGGTTTTATCTCATCCGCAGGGTCAAAATACCTCGCTTCATCAAACACATCGTAGGTTGGTAAAAGTGATTTGTGCTGAATATGATTTATCAAACCGCGGTGAACGAAGATTGCTGAATTATACAATCCCCTTCCGGTATTTTTATTAGAAAACATTGGTGCCCCAAAAATAATACCAATATCGGGATAAAATGAAGATAAATTAATAATTTTTTCTATAGCCTTTTCAATCTTTTTAATAAACCATTTTCGTTCAAGCAAGTCCTGGGGTGGATAACCGGATAAAAATAATTCCGGAAAAACCACAAGGTCGGTATTCTCCTCTTTTCCCTGTTTTATTGTTTGAGTTATTTTATCTAAATTGCCATCTATGTCGCCGACCGTTGGATTTAATTGGGCAATGGTAATTTTCATTTTACAATTATAATAAATATATATTTGAAGTCAAGATTATAAAATAAAAAGGGCGGGCAAGAAGCCCGCCCTTTTTTAAAGTCCGTTATCCTATTCTACAACACACCAACGTAATCCCGCGATTGGCTGATAAGCAATTTTGAGTGTAACTTGAACACCGTTAATTCCTACTACCTGAATTTTACCAAAATGATCAGTTGAAGCATCCCAATTGTTATTAGTTGGATCAATAAAGAAATAATAGACTGCACCACTTTGAATATCAGTTTGAGTTGAATATCCACCCGGGGCGTCAGCTATAGTTACATTATCATAGTTGGTTTGACCACTATTCTTCGTAGCGTTTACTTCATTATTCAGTGGTGGAGTACGATCGCTGGGTGAAACAAATTTAATGGTTCCTCCACCTGCTGTGCTGTAAATCCAGTAATCAATCAATGGATGATTATTGGCATTAGAAAGTGAGTATGCTACTGCATTGCCCTGTGCATTGAAACCAAATGCACTTGGATGTGTTGTATCGGGATCTGAGCTACCCCAAACAATTAATGAAGCAGTTTCAACTGCGCCGCAATCAACTGCATCTTTACCACTCTCTTGGTCACCTGCATAGGCAGAAATTTCATATTTTGCAGCTGGAACAGTTGCATCATAAGAAGTGGTTGTCACCGTATCAATAACCACCCCGTCTGCATAGATTAAATATCCATCGGCATCAGTGATCTCATCCCATGTTAATGAAAGTGTCGCACCTTGGTCGCTTGTTTTTACTGTGTAGTCAACATTGGGTGTTTCAAGAGAAACTTCCTTTTCACACCCAACGAAAATAAACAAGACAGTAAGTAATGTTAAGGTTAATAGCTTTTTCATGTTTTCCTCCCTATTTTTGTGTCGGTGGTTTTAATCCACCGCCCGTCCCACCACCTGTTCCACCGGTTGGTGGTTTAGGCATACCTTTATGATATTTATCAAGATGTGCATTATAGTTAGCGGTTAATGAATCCAGTGCAGTCTGAAGGCTCTGAACCTGTGTCTTCAGGGCACTGATCTCGGCCTTTGCTGCGTCCAGTTGTTCGGTCGTCACCACATTTACCTGCTGTGGTGCCTGACATCCGATTATCGCAATTGCCACTGCGATAACCAGAAGTGTTGCGAGTTTTTTCATATCTTACCTCCTTGTTTCTCGCTTACTGGGCCTAAGTGGAATTGAACCACTCACCTCACGCTTATCAGGCGTGCGCTCTAACCAACTGAGCTATAGGCCCATTTTAACACATCAAAGCAATAAAATTATATGCCAAATTTATCTTTTGTCAATAGGAGATTACCAGTTTTCCAACCCACTTACTGCTGACTATTTTTTAGGATGAGCGGGGTCGGGAACACATGCACCCACCGGGCAGACAGCAGCACACTGGGGTTCATCAAAATGTCCAACACACTCCACGCACTTATTGAAATCAATAACATATATCGGGTCACCTTCACTTATTGCCTGAACCGGACACTCCGGTGCGCAAAGCCCACAGGCTGTGCAGTCTTCTGTAATCTTATAAGCCATGTTGCCTCCTTGTAAAGTGAGAGATTATATATAATTTTTTGCAAATGTCAAGTAATCCATAAGTTAATGTGAATTCTGGGCATAATTTTTTAGAATTTCTTTTGCCCTTATGCCTACTGGAGAATTTGGATATTTTACAACCAATTCTTCCAGCAGGTTCAAACCTTCCTGTACTTTTCCCATTTTTATATATATCTCAGGGACGAGAATCTTTGCCCTATGGATACGATTCGCGGGAAATTCTTTTTTCAATTCTTCAAGTGCAGACAACGCATGATTAAGTTCATTTCTTTTGATATATACAAGTGATAGATAGAATAGAGCAAAATCACCGATATTGGTTTTTACAAACTTTTTTAAACTATCCTCAGCCGGTTTCAGTTCGTTAATTTCGTACAGGTAAATAGATTTTGCAAGCCTTTTCAGTTGAGTTGTGTCTTTACGGGCAGACTCAAATATGTGGAGTCTTTCCAGGGCTTCGTTGGCATACCTTGCATTGGAAAATCTTGCCACCGTTTTTAAGTATTGTTCCCTTGCAGATAATAATTCACCTTTGAAAAATAGATTTTCACCGATCAGGTAATTTATTTCTGCTTGTTCCTCAAATCCAAATCTATTTTCATATTTTTTTAAACAATAATTTGCGCTATCAAATAATCCCAATCTACGGTATGCATCGTTTAATTCAATAATATATGGATATTCCGGTTTGACTTCAATCAAATTTTTTAAGGAATCTATTGGACTTAAGAAAAGAATTAAAATAATCATTCCTGCTCCAGCAATGCCCGGAAATATTCCCGTATATAAATTTCATATTCCACTGGATGGGGTTGCTTCAAAGCCTTTTGGATTATTTCCATTAATTCATCTTGTCCCAATTCCTGTGGTAAAGGAGCAGGTGATAGACGTTTTATATCTTCACCGGGTTTGCTTTTTCGTTCTTTTGTCCAGTCTTCCTGCCTTATTGATCTTTCTGCATCAAGTAATCTTGATATGATTAATTGCTGACGCTCAATGAGTTTCCTATCTATTTTATACTGATACAATGCCTCTTCGGTTTCTTTCATTTCTTCCGCAAGGTTATCCAATAGCTCCTGAAATTTTCCTGCCTCAGGTAAGCCTTTGAGTGATTCAAGTGCCTGTCTCAGTTCACGCTGTTTCCCAGCAAGTCGTTGAATCTGTGCCATTTGCTCCGGAGTCAAACCACTCGCCGGAATAGGGAAAAGACTGAATATTGATTGCCCAATACCCATCTGGTTTTGTGCCAATGATGACAAACTTTTCAAGAACTCATCCATACCAGTTGATGACCCACTACCTTCTCCAGCCTTTTTCATACTTTGAAGGATTGACAAAGATGCAAGATTCAATTGCTTCATTGCCTCCTGGGCATGGAATTTACCTGTATTTGCAGTATTTAAAGACGCCAGTTCCATTTCTTTCAATGCCTTGCCCAATCTCTTACCAATCTCGGGCCCAACATAAATACTTTTTACCTGCTGTGCATAAAGGCTCTCTGCCACTTCTTTTGTTGCACTTGCAATCTCTGATTGCCTATCCGGATCAATCTTTTCTAATTTCAGCAATTCTTCTTCAAGTTTAGACAATTCAATAAGTTGATTCAATGTTTCCAGAAGATTTCTTCTCAAATTTGCAATCCTGCCTTTTGTTAATTCTTCATATAATCTCTGTAAATCCGTTGATAATTTATTCAATCCTTTTTTAAGATCTTCAGGATTGCCCCCTTGAGACATTGATTTTGCCTGTTTTGATGCCTGTTTTAACTGATCAGAGATTTCCTGTTCAAGACCTTCAGATTCAGATAGTCTATCAATTTCCTTTGCAAGGCTATCAATTGCATGGTAGAGACTATCAAGGGATTCTTTTAATCCTTCCATGCCTTTGAGTTCTTCAAGCCTTTTTAAATCTTCTGCCTGTTCAGAAAGTTCTCTTGCCTTCTCTGCAAGTTCTTTTAATCTTTCTTCTTGTTGGTACCTCTTTAATAATTCCAATGTTCGCTCAAGTGCCTTTGCGAGTTCTTCCTGGGTTTCTCTCAGTTGCTCCATCGCCTTTTTTAATTCTTCAGGATTTTTATTGATTGCCTGTTTTAAATTTTCAAGCGCCCTTTTCAGCTCTTCAGGTGCAATTTCCTGAAGTATTTTCGTAATCTCCTGGAGTCTTTCAATTGATTTCTGGTCAAGGAGTATTCCACTCTTTAATTTCTCAATCGTATTCTTCAATTCATTCTGCCATTCTTCAATTTTTTTTAGAACATTTTCTTCTTTATTTATTACTTCTTTAATTTTTTCATTATCAAGCCAGGACAAATCCCGTTCCCGTTTTAACTTCTCTTCCAACCTTTTTATTTCTTTCATTCCTTCCTGATGGATATTTTCAAGGTCTCTTAATTCTGATACAACCATTTCTTCTCTGCCTTTTACTTCTTCATATATCTGTTCCATTGTGGGGAAATAGATAAAATATGTTTTGCTCTTCGCTTTTTGACCGCCATTGTCATAGGCTTCAGCAAAATAAGAAACTCTGTCCCCGGGCAGCATTTTTAAATCATTCAAATCCCATTCATAAAAGATAGTATCTTCAGCGCTATCTTTCTTAAATTTCAAATTTATTACTTTTGATTCTTTGAATTGATAATTTAAATTCACTTTATTTAAACCGTAATCATCACTGCATTTTATTCCCAGTGTAATTTTCATATCTGGCGGCATATTTATGTTGTAACCGGGATAGAAAATTTCTACCAGTGGTGCAAGGTCGGGTATTGCATAGATTGATATTTCTTCAGTATGAGAGGTTTCTCCAACGATCATAAGATTTGCCTTTCCACTCGCAGTGATTTTAAACCTTCCAGAAAATGATTCTCCATCACAATTAAGAATTGTTGTATCATTGTATAATAATTTCGCCTGTTTTAAAACCTGAGATGCCTTTCCCTTTATTTCTACTTGTGTTCCTACGGGAACAATCAATTGTCGATCACTCTTTATTTCATCACCCAACTTTGTATATTTAGGATATTGAATATAGAAAGTCAACTCTTTCATATATATTGGTTTGGTTACCGTAATTCTATAATCAAGGGTCTTCATACCGGCAAATTCAAAATGATAATTGAATGGTTCAAGTATTTCAATTCTTTTGTTCACCTTACCGTCAATAACTGGTAATTCAAATCTTTTTATATCATTTTCGGTTTTATAAACAAGTACTACTTTGTTCGGGATATAAGGTCCAAAAAGATTGAGTTTTAATTCAACATTATCATTACGATTAAATTTTCCTGATGGTGGCATAACAGTAAATTCAATCTTATGATTCAACGCAAACCAGAATCTGCCCGGCAAGAATGCCGGGAACAAGAGCATAAAGAGCAATGAGATTAGAAAAAAGCAGAATGACCAGTTTAGAAATTTCTTTTCCAGAATTTTTTTGATTTCAATATTCCCAAATTTCTTCTCGGTGGACTCAATGAAAGCATTTATCAATTCTTTTGAATACCCTTCACGATTATTGTCCGGAATAAGGGATAACTGTATGCTGCTTACAATCTCGCCGTTTGCACCAATCCTTTTGTCAAAATCCTTCGCCCAATCTTCAAAATTCTTTTTACGGAAAAATACTAAGGGTATCAGTCCGATGAACCCATATAAGGGTGATTTTAATAAAAATAGGGAAATTGTTATACAAATTAAAAATGTAGTTAGCGTGAACAGGATTAAAGAAAAGAGATTAATAAAACCCTGTTTCTGTGCAAATTCATTGACTTTTTTTTCAATTACCTTCATCGCTGTGTTAATGCATATACAACAATATTTATTCCCATTTTTAGTGCCTGCTCTCTTTTCTCCGGTGGGTCATTATGGACATCCGGGTCTTCCCAGCCATCTCCAAGGTCGGTTTCATAAGAGTAAAATACCACAAGGCGATTGTTATAAAATATGCCGAAACCCTGGGGTGGTTTATTGTCATGCTCATGGATTTTGGGAAGTCCATTTGGAAAATCATAAAAAGAATGGTATATGGGATGGTCAAAGGGTAATTCTATTAACGGAGAATCAGGGAATACCCTTGCCATTTCTTTCCGGAAAGATGAATCCATTCCATAGCAGTCATCCGCATGAAGAAAACCGCCGTTTATCAAATAATTCCTTAAAATTTTTATCTCTTCATCGGTAAATTTAACATTCCCATGACCCGTTATGTAAAGATACGGATATTTGTATAAATCGGGATTGGTCAATTCTATGACGACCTCCTTGGGTGCTGCACGAATATTTGTTCTTTCAGTTATTGCCTTTAGTAGATTGGGCAAGGAACTTGGGTCACAATACCAATCCCCACCGCCACCATACTTCAGACGTGCAATAGTAAAATCATACTGATTTAATAACAGGAGTCCCCAAAACACAAATGCCATATTTCTATTATAAACTGAAACAAATAGTTGTCAAGAATGAAGAAAGTCAAACCGAAGGTTATTCACACAATCTAAAAAACTAATTCAAGTAAAACCATCCCTCTGTCTTGCAAATTTAAATTTTTTTTATATAATACTTAAGATGATTATATTGATTTTGTTGCTTTTTAGCCAGCCACCCCAAGAGACAAATCCTGTAAAGATAGTATTTAAAACCACAATCAAGTTATATCAGAAAATTATTTCACCTGCCCAGGGTGATGTTTGTAATTTCTCTCCTTCGTGTTCACATTTTGCAGCAGATGCAATTGAGAAGTATGGGCTATTCTGGGGCACATTAATCTCTGCAGACCGCTTGATGCGTTGCAATCCTTCCGCAATAAATTATTATGACACATTTTATTCAGGAATAAAGGATAATAAAGTATGTGACCCCGTGGAAAATAATTATATTTTAGAACCGATTAAAAAGCCATTTGAGATATTTATTGAGCCGATAGAATGATTATCTTTTTTATCTTCTTCCAATCAGAATTATACAACCCTGAAAAGATTTTAAAGTTTGCTGATTATCTATACCTTGAAGGCGATTATAATTCAGCATTGAATGAATACCGCAGATATTTATTCTTAAGTGACAGCAATAAGCAAGAAGTTAGTGAAAAATTGATTGACTGCCTGGTGCGTTTGAAGAGATATGATGAAGCACACTCTGCCTTAAAGTATTTTGATGATACCAGCAAAGTATTATATACAAAATCCTGGATATATCTATTACAAGGAAATTATCCTGAGGTCAGAGATTTGCTTAAAGATAAAGTTAATGAACAAAAGGCAAGGCATTATATCGGCTTGAGTTATGCGGGTGAATTTAATTTTACAAAGGCAGGTGAGTTTATTGATTTGCCAAAACCCCTGCCCCGACATAAAAATCCGATACTCGGCGGGTTATTATCTTTATTCCCTGGTGGTGGAAATTTTTATTGCGGAAGGGTAGGTGATGGGATTTATTCAATGCTTGTAATCGGGACTGGTGCGGCAGTTTCTTACTATTATCATTCCCGAAATCAAGATACAAAATTTTATATTGCACTCGGCATCACCTCTATTTTTTATGCCGGCAATATATACGGCGGAATAAATGCTGTGCGGAACTACAATTATTACGAAGATGTAAGATATCGGGATTTGATTTTTAATAGATGATACTTTTTATCTTCAGCCAATTTTTCCTTGCTGAATCTTTATTCTTTAATAAGCAATATGACCTCGCATTGATTGAGTATAAGAGATTATTTTTCTTTGATTCAACTTCATATAAAAATCTGCAATTGCGTTTGCATTATACAATTACACTCCTTTATAAAGATTTTTTCTCAGGCTATGAAGAAACGCAAAAATTATTAAATGATTTTTCAAATATTGATTCAGAATCGCGAATGTTGCTCGCTAAAGAACTTATTAATACAGAAAATTATAGTCTTGCTATTGATATTTTGAAACCAATCAGCGAAGATAATCTTTTGAAGAAAAGATTGACCGGTTATGGTTATTTATTTAATCACCAATATTATAATGCCCTGCGCGAATTTAAAAATACAGATAAAAATCTTACAACTGAGATAGAAAGGTATATAAAAATGCCAAGAAAATCACTCACCAGGGCAATGTTATTGTCAGTAATTTTTCCAGGAATGGGTGAAGTGTATGCGGGTGATATTAAAAGTGGAGTTCAGGATTTCATTCTCACTTTTTTGAGCGGATTTTTAATGTATAATTCAATCAAAAATAAAGAATATGTTGATGCAGGCATTATTTTCAGTTTTGCATTTAATCGTTTTTATTTTGGTTCAATATCTAATGCAGGAAGGATTGCTTATAAAAGGAATGAGCAATCGGAAAAGAAATTTTTAGAAAAAATAAAAGTGGAATATTACCAGAAAGATTTGGATTATTAGACAATATACTCTACGCCTGCTATTTTTTAGGAGTGCATTGGCTTGCCAATGCTATATGAAATATTTTCTTTATCCATAGATTATCTTGATAATAGTGAACTTCATCGTGCGTAAAATATCAAGATATTCAATTATTGACATTCAGAAGTATGTGAATATAATTTGATATTATGATTCCACTAATTTTTATTTTATTATCAATGCCACCGAGCCCATATACCAGGGCACCGATTAAACCACCAAAATTCCCTGCCTTGATGAATAGGGGCCCAGGATTTATTCAACCTGTGCTTGGTGAAAAAAAGGCAATTGTGATTCTTGTGGATTTTTCAGATAATGTGGCACAATATCCCAAATCAGGATTTGATTCTTTGATCTATGGTGAGAATGAAAATTCAATGCGCAAATACTACAGTGAAGTATCATATGGAAAATTTACGATAAGCAAGCAAAGTAATATTGTCGGATGGGTGCGTGCACCACAGAATTATGCTTATTATGTCGGCGATTCATTTGGATTTTACAGTGACTATCCCCGTAATGTCCAGAAACTGGTGGAGGATGCCTGTGCACTCGCTGACCCTTATGTTGATTTTTCTCAGTATGATGGCGATGGTGATGGAATAGTGGATGGTATATTTATCGTCCATGCTGGACCGGGTGCAGAAGAAACCGGTAGTCCAAATGACATCTGGTCACATCAGTGGCAGTTATCCAATACCGGAACGAGTTGTCCGGGACCATATCAAACCCAGGATGGTGTCAAGGTTGATTACTATTCAATGGAACCCGAAAGGCTTGTTAATCCGCCTTCAAGAATTACCGTGGGGGTTTTTGTCCATGAATTCGGTCATGTCCTTGGGTTACCAGATTTGTATGATATAGACTATTCTACAAATGGAATTGGCTTGTTTTGTCTGATGGCAGCAGGTTCCTGGGGCAGGATCAATTCTTCAGACCTTCCAGGAAATACACCAGCCCATCTATCTTCCTGGTGCAAATATCAACTGGGCTGGCTCACACCGACTGCAGTAGAGAGATCGGGTATCAGCAAATTAGAAAGCCAGCAGGTTCCCTGCTCAGCGAAAAGTCCATTTGTAATAAGGATGCTTGAAGACCCGGGTGGTCCGGATTGGAATGATCGTACCGGTGGCACTGGAGAATACTTTTTGATTGAGAATAGATACCGCACTGGATTTGACCGTTCACTTCCGGGTGATGGATTACTTATTCTCCATGTTGATGATTCAAGAACTACAAACCAAAATGAAAACCATCCGCTGGTAGGTATTATGCAGGCGGATGGTGATAAAGGATTCTTGCTGCCAAGGTCAACCTGGGGTAGAGCGGAAGACCTCTGGAAAAATGACACAATCGGATTTTATGATGGTTCAATCCCTTCAAGCAGATTTTATGGTGATTCCGCAAGCGGTGTAACGGTTTATAATATCGGACCTGCTGATTCCATAATGACCGCATCCTTCTGGATAAGCCCTGTATTCTTGGGAAGGGTTGCCTCATATCCCAATCCCTTCAGGGTTGACCGCTTACCATCCTGGGGAAAGGGTGTGGTGATTTCATATACACCTTCAGATACTACAGAGTTAGGTGGTCAATTTCCACCATTCAAAGTTACTATATATAATATTGCGGGAGAAAGGGTAAGAGTTCTTGATACCGCGGATGAGATTGATATCTATAGAAGGTGTGCATTCTGGGACTTAAAGAATGAAAAAGGTAATGATGTTGTAAGTGGTATGTATATATATGTGATTGAATTACAGACAGAAAGGATAGAGAGAAGTAAAGGCAGACTCACCATAATCAAATAAAAATAGATGGCAAAAAAAAACTCTTATCCCCGGGACATTGCAATAGTCTCGGCAATATTTATATTTTTGATAATCTTTCTGGCTATAATAAATTTATACATCAGCACCCAACTAAGAAAAACATTTCTCAATTATCATCAGGAAAAAATCTACTCTATAGCACGCCTTTGTGGATATTATTTAAATAATCCAGATAGTGCAAAGGCATTAAAATTAATCTCTGAATCTTTTAATATCGGCAGACTCATCATCAGTGATTCTCTGAATAGAAAGATCTATGATTCTGCTATGTCGGTAATAATCCCCGGGATTATCTTTGATGAAACAAAAAAATTTTCTAAATTGCCTGCACCAGGGGATATTATGCAAGTATCTAATGATATCGTCTATCATAATCCACAGCCTGATTTTTATTTGTATCTCTTTAACCTTACAAATTATGCTACTATTGATAATGTCTTCCGCTGGCATTTGATATATATTACCCTCTCTTTGATTTGTATATCATTCCTCGGTGTTTTTTTGCTAAGAAATCTTTTCCTGCCAATGCAGTATGTTGCAGGTGTCGCCCGGAAGTATGGCATAGAGATGAAAAAAGAAGATTTTGTTTCTACAACCTTTGGTGAAATATTCAACAAAATAAAAGAGAAAGAAAGAGAAATCCTTGAACTTTCAGCATACATTGCCCATGAATTCAGAAATTCACTTGCTACAATCACCGGTCTTGCACATTTAATCGAAAAAGGGAAAAAAGAACCCTCAGAGATTATCAAAGAATGTAATATAATGAATAATCTAATTACCAGTCTAATTGAATATGCCCGGCCTATGAGATTTATCAAGACAGAATTTAAACTACCGGATCTGATTGAAGAAGGGATAAAGAAATCAAATATACCTTCTGAAATAAGAGTTGAAAAAAATTATAAATATCAGGGAAAAATATCTGCTGATTATGAGTTGATGCTCAATGCAATAATCAATATTTTGAAAAACAGTGTTGAGGCAATGGGCTCAAGCGGCGGGATAAGGATAACCACTGATATAGAAGAAGATTTAATCTTAATATCTATTGCTGACACCGGGAAGGGAATTCCACAAGATATGATAAAAAATATTTTCAGTCCGTTTTATTCTAACAAAAAAGAAGGGACCGGACTGGGACTGGCATTTGTAAAAAAAGTCATAGATATTCATGATGGGAAGATAACCGTCGATTCTAAGGTTGGCAAAGGAACGGAGTTTTTAATAAGAATTCCGCTCAATCCTTAATCGTATTTTTATAGCGCTGGCATTTTTAAACTCAGGCGCAACACCAATTTTTAATTCCAGCAGATATTTATCTCTTTTTTATACTATTTTATCCAAACCCTTGACGACTATAAAAAAATGATTATAGTTAAATCACAGGAGTAGAAAATGGAAAAGATATTAAAGAATATAATTGATAATTTAAACTTAAAGAAAGTAACTTACGGAGATGTTCGCCTTGTTCAGGAGGAAACCGAAAGCATAATGGTAAAAAATGGAATCGTTGAGGCCCTCACCCACACCTTTGATATGGGATTTGGAGTACGGGTGCTAAAAAATAACGCCTGGGGATTTGCTTCTTCAAACATGGTGAATAATATTGAAGGTAACCGTGTGGCAAAGAATGCCCTATTGATTGCCGAGGCATCGGCAAAGATAAAAGGAAGTCCGGTAATCTTGAGCCCAATTGAGCCACAGAAAGGTTCGTACCGAACTGAAATAAAGATCGACCCATTCAAACTTCCGATAAGCAATAAGATTGATTTACTACTTAAATGTGATAAAGAAATCTCTGGCGATCAAAGAATAAAAACAAGATTTTCCTTTATGTCATTTCGCCGGGTAAAGGTCTATTTTTATTCCACGGAAGGTTCTAAAATAATTCAGGAGTTTACCTATGTTGGTGGTGGGATAAAGGCATTTGCAATGGACAAAGGCGAGTTGCAGATTCGTTCGTATGATGATTATGGACAGGCAGGATATGAATTTATAGAAGGGTTGGATTTGATTAAAAATGCAGAACGGGTGAGGGAAGAGGCTATAATGCTTTTGAGTGCAAAGCCCTGTCCTTCAATGAAGACCACCGTGATACTTGATTCCAACCAGATGGTTCTCCAGGTCCACGAATCCTGTGGACATCCCACTGAACTTGACCGTGTTTTAGGAACTGAGGCATCCTATGCCGGCACCTCTTTTATGACACCAGAAAAATTGAACAACCTAAAATATGGCTCTGATATTGTGAACATTGTAGCAGATGCTACAATCCCTGGTGGTCTTGGAACATTTGGCTGGGATGATGAGGGCATACCGGCGCAGAAGGTGTATTTAATAAAAAATGGGTTATTCGTTGGTTATCAGAGTTCAAGGGAAACAGCCCCTGTGGTTAATGCCAGATCAAGCGGGAATATGAGGGCTGATGGTTGGAATCGAATACCACTGATAAGAATGACAAATATAAATCTTTTACCTGGTGAATGGAAACTCGAAGATATGATTGCCGATACCAAAGAGGGTATATTTATGACTACGAATAAATCCTGGTCCATTGACGATAAAAGACTAAATTTCCAGTTTGGCTGTGAACTTGCACGTAAGATTGAGAATGGTAAATTAACAGAAGTTTATAAAAATCCCACCTATGCCGATATCACACCCCAATTCTGGAATAAATGTGATGCCATAGGCAACAAGGAGAATTGGCATCTTTATGGTGTTCCCAATTGTGGCAAGGGTGAACCCGGACAGACAATGTTCGTTGGGCATGCAACAGCACCAGCACGTTTCAGAAATGTTCAGGTAGGAATTGCAAAATGATGCAAAACACCTAAAAATTTAAAATGCCTAAAAGTTTAAATTTAATATTGGAATTTATTGCCTTATCTATGCTAACACAGTGTGCTTATTTCAATACCTTCTACAATGCCCAAAATTATTTCAATCAGGGAATGAAACTTGTTAAAGATGACACCCTTAAATACGATAATGAATATTTTGATAAGACAATTGAAAAATGTGCATCAGTAATTGTTAAATATCCTGAGTCAAGATATGTTGATGATGCCCTATTTATGATGGGAGTTGCATATTATTTTAAAGGCGACTACACTCGTGCAATTGATAAACTTGAATTTCTTACTATGAACTTCCCTGGTTCAAAACTATATGATGATGCGATGTATTACATAGGACTTGCCTACTACAAAAATGATAAATTGAGTAAGGCAATAATTTCTTTGAAAGAGGCAGGGAAGTCCAAAGGTTTTAGAAAAAAAGCAAATGTAATGCTTTGCTATGCATATTTTCGTGATGGAAATTATCGGGAATTAATGAATACCGCGCATTCACTCCTGCAACAAAAATTGAAACGTCGCGAAAAATTAATGATATTAAATATTCTCGGCGAAGCAGAATATCAAATGAATGAATATGATTCTGCACTCAAGACCTATACAGAAATTAAAATTTTGCAAGATTCTCCTGAGGAGAAAAAAAAGATAAAGTTGAAGATTGCCAATATTTATCTTAAAATGGGAAATTATGAAGATTGTAAGAACTTTCTTCAAAATGAATCAGACCCTGAATTTAAATTATTACTCGCTGATTTAAATGTTAAAATGGATAGTATAATGACCGCCAAGGAGATTTATATAGAGATAAAAGAGACCCAGGCCCCGGAGGTTGCTGCAAAGGCGTTATATGAACTTGCCTTAATTGCAGAGAGAGAAGATAGTCTTGAACTGGCTATTTCATATTATGATTCCCTCATTCCCAAGGCAAGCGGAGATATTTTAAACAAAGCAAAATCACGGGTTGAAATATTAAAAAAAATTGTAGAGTTAACAAACAAAACTGAAGGTCTTGATAAGGCACAATTTTCTTTAGGTGAATTGTATTTTGTTGAAGTCAAGGATATAGCAAAGGCTATGGAGTATTATGAGAATGTGTATACAAATTATCCCAAGAGTGATCTGTCACCAAAGGCATTGTATGCAAATTTCTGGATAAGTAAAATGGTTCTAAAACAAGATAGTCTCGCCCGGGTTCTTTTAGAACAACTGATTACAAAATATCCTGATACTGAATACGCACAGAGTGCAAAGAACTTAATAAATAAGGAATGATAAAACATAAAGTTTATATCTTAAATAAAAAATGGCTTAATTCCGATGTCTTTAGTATTGAATGTGGTCCATTAAAAATCAATCCTGCCCCTGGACAGTTTCTCCAAATCCAGGTGAACAATTCGTTTGACCCTTTATTAAATAGACCCATAAGCATCGCTGATTATTCAAAAAACAAAGTTTTGATGATAATCAAAGTCGTAGGGAGGGGTACAAAAATTCTTAGCGCGAAAAACAAAGGCGAGGAATTGATTGTCTTTGGACCCTTCGGTAGAAGACTGAAATTAAGGAGAAAGAAGAGCATTATAATCGCCGGTGGCATCGGCGTTGCCCCACTCTATTTCCTTGCCAGAAATCTTAAAAAATTGAGAACCGATTTTACATTTGTATATGGTGCTAAAAGACCTGAAGACCTTATACTGAAACAAGAGATTAAAAAAATCTCTTCAGATACTGTATTTATAACCGAATCCGGAAGCAAAAAAACAGGAACTGCCCTTTCGGTATTGAATGGAATGGACCTTAATGATTATGAAATTGGATACGCCTGTGGTCCAAAGGCGATGTTAAAAGAATTAAAAGCAATGAATTTAAAATTGCCTATTTATGCTTTTTGCGAAGATTTTCTCGGTTGTGGGTGTGGGCTATGCCTTGGTTGTGCAATCAATTATTATGGCACATATAAAAGGATATGTGAAGATGGTCCAGTGTTTGAACTCAAGGGGATAGAGTTTAATGATTGAATTGTTTGATTTAAAATTCAAGAACCCTGTTTTTCTTGCATCGGGGGTATTCGGTTTCGGATTGAAATATAAATTGGTGACCAGGGCAGTTGGTGGGATATTCACAAAAGGTATTACCCTACTCCCCCGAATGGGAAATCCCCCACCAAGAATTTATGAAACATGCGCCGGTGTAATCAATTCTGTAGGGCTTGAGAATCCAGGAGTTAAAGAATTCAAAAAACATATTTTACCAAAGATAAGAAAAATAAATAACCGCATTTTTGTAAATGTGGCAGGATTTAGTGTGGAAGAGTATGCACAAATTATAGAGGAAATTGGTGATACTGTAACCGGCTTTGAACTTAATGTATCCTGTCCGAATGTAAAAGAAGGCGGTGCATTATTTGGACAGAATCCGAAAATGGTTGCAAAAATTGTAAAGATTGTGCGCAAGAAGACAAAACTTCCTTTGATTGTGAAATTGACGGCAAATTTCTGCGACCCGATGATTGTAGCAAAAGCAAGTCTTGAGTCAGGTGCTGATGGCATTTCATTGATCAATACAATTTATGGAATGGCATTTGATATACATACTAAAAAGCCAATAATCCGGGGTGGATTATCTGGTCCAGCGATAAAACCATTCGCACTTTATTGTGTTCATAGATTAAAGGATTTGAAGGTACCCATAATTGGTATGGGTGGGATTATGAGTGGAAGCGATGCATATGAATTTATCCTTGCCGGTGCTTCTGCAGTAGCAATAGGAACTGCGGTTCTGCGCGACCCCTATGCACCGCTAAGGATTATCAAAGAACTTAATTTCCTATTAGAAAGGGGGAAAAATGTCTGAAAAACTGATTGTTGCGCTTGATTCAAACGATATCAATAAGATAAAAATGCTGGTAGATAAATTGCAAGGTGTAGTAAAATATTTCAAGATAGGTGCAATTCCCTTCACCTGTTTTGGTCCAGAGGTTGTCAGATTTTTAAAAGAACGCGGACTTAAGGTAATGCTGGATTTGAAATATCATGATATTCCCAATACTGTTGCCCGAGCCTGCGAAGGTGCAATGGAACTTGGTGTTGATATGCTCACAATGCATACCAGCGGCGGATTTATGATGATGGAAGAGGCAGTAAAAGCAGTATCAATTGTATCTGATGTCAAAAAGATTCCTAAACCCAAACTTTTAGGTATCACGGTTCTCACGAGTATAGATGAGGCATATTTTAAAGATTTATTTGGTGATGTAAAAAGAACAATTGAAGAACAGGTCGTATTCCTCGCCCGTCTTGCCCAGAGTGCCGGTTTGGATGGTGTTGTTGCTTCTCCGCAGGAAATAGAAAGTATTAGAAATAATTGTGGAAAAGATTTTTTGATTGTCACACCGGGGATAAGAACCGAAGGTGAAATGGTTGATGACCAGGCAAGGACGATGACTCCTGCCCGGGCGATAAGGGCAGGGGCTGATTTTATTGTGGTGGGCAGGCCGATTGTTGCAGCAAAAGACCCTTTAAATGCAGCAAAAAATATAATTAAGGAGATTGAAAATGCAGGCTGAAGATATTTTGAAAAAATACAGGGTATTGATGGAAGGGCACTTTGTATTAAATTCAGGACTGCATAGCAAATACTACTTTGAAAAATTCAGAGTCCTGGAAAATCCAGAAGCAACAAGCATACTCTGTGCAATGATTGCGGAAAAATTTAGAGATAAAGATATTAAATGGGTTATTGGTCCTACAACTGGTGGCATAATCATTGCATTTGAAACTGCCCGACAATTAAAATGTAATGCAGGTTTCGCTGAAGAACGAGAAGGGAAAAGGGTCGTCGCAAGAGGCTTTAATATCACGGGAAAGAATGTTTTAATTGTTGATGATGTGCTGACCACGGGTAAATCGCTGAATGAGACGATTGAAGCAGTTAAAGAAAAGAATGCAAAGATAATCGGTATTGTTGTATTAATTGACCGCAGTTCATCAAAAATGCCATTTGAATATCAATCACTTTATAAAAAAGAAGTTCAGAATTTTAAACCTGAAGAATGTCCGTTATGTAAAGATAATATTCCAATAACAAAACCTGGAGGTGTTTAGACCTGAATATTATAAACCTTCTTAATTTTTGCTACTCTTCTGCATGGATAACCGCCTCGGTATTTATACCTTTAATAGCCAAGGAATATACTGATAGTCTTTTTTTTATCTCGCTCATACTTGTGTTATACAATGGAATGCTCTTTTTCTCTTCATTTTTATTCGGCAGGCTGGGCGATATGTACGGCAGAAAAAAGATCATTATGTGGGGATTTTTGATTTCTTCAATAATATTATTCGGTCATACTCAAATAAAAAATCTACAGGGCATTTTTATACTCCGCGGGTTAGCAGGCTTAAGCATTGGAATGATTCCAGGTTCGGTTGTTGCGCTTGCCTGGGGAAACTCCTTAGGTTGGTTTTCAGGTTTTGGTTCTCTCGGTTATACATTGGGTAATTTTCTGCCAGGTATTCTAAAAAACAATTTTATGATTTTCACAACCGCCTCATTATTCTGTATAGTCGGATTTATTTTCAGCCTTTTTATAAATGAAAAAGAAAAGAAAATTTCGGTGCCGTTATTCCCCTATCAGATAATCAAAAAAAATCTTGGTGTTTATCTGCCATTTTTTATAAGGCATAGTGCTGCACAGGCAATATGGGCAATATTTCCCATATACCTTAAAGAACTTGGTGCTAATAAATTTCACATAGGCATATTATATGCAATAAATCCATTTGCCCAGTTTATATTTATGATTCTTATGGAGAAGGAAAATTGTGAGAGATTGATTCTCATGGGAATTATCTTCTCTTTCCTCACATTTTTGGGCTATGGATTTGCTCCAAATTGGCAGATAATTATATTTTTACAGGTTTTACTCGGATTTTCCTGGGCAACATTATATCTTGGTTCAATAAAGTATTTACTAAAAAACAACCTTGAACAAGCAACCGCATCAGGGTTTTTGAACTCAGTCGTTGGTCTATCGGGTATTGTGGGACCATTGCTTGGGGGTGTGATAGCCATTTTTGGTATCAGGGTTTTATTGTTTAGTTCAGCGATTTTATCTCTGCTTGCGTTTTTCATAAAAAGAAGGATGTTGGAGAATTCGAAGCCTGCGTCTGTTTGACTATTATAAATCATTTGCGAGATATTGACAAATAATAACAGGGATTTATAATATTATTGGGGTGGTCGGATGGCCGCCTTGCATCATCTGGTGCAAGGAGGAAAGTCCGGGCTTCACAGGGCAGGATGCTTCCTAACAGGAAGGGGCTGTCTATAAATGTCGGTGCGCCTGTTAGGTGCACAACATTCTTAGGCAGCTACGGAAAGTGCCACAGAAAATATACCGCCTACCACTCTTCGTGGTGTGGTAAGGGTGAAAAGGCGGGGTAAGAGCCCACCGCTCCAGTGGCGACACTGGAGGCATGGCAAACCCCATCCGAAGCAAGACCAAACAGTCCTGTATCGAGTTGCCCGCTCGGTCTTAAAAAGACGCAGGACAGGTAGGTCGCTTGAGTCCGATGGTGACATCGGTCCCAGATAAATGGCTATCTATGCCCGCCATTAAATATGGCGGGCTAAAACAGAACCCGGCTTACGAACCACCCCGTTTTACTCCTTGATATATTTTTTTAATTCAGTAAAATTAAAGGATGGATAAACAGAAAAAGGCATATATTTTTGCCCTGATTGTAGTTCTATTCTGGGCAACCGTTGCATCTGCATTTAAAATAACACTTAGATATCTAAATTTCATTCAACTTGTATTCTGGTCATCTTTAACTTCAACGATCGTGTTATTTTTAATATCTTTAATTGAAGGACGGATAAAGACATTTGTCACAACATTCAAAAAAAACTGGCTAAATTCTTTACTCCTCGGATTTCTTAATCCATTTCTATATTATCTCGTTCTTTTTAAGGCTTATTCATTATTGCCAGCCCAGCAGGCACAGCCATTAAACCAGACCTGGGCAATAATCCTTGCTTTTCTTTCGGCAATTATCCTTAAACAGAAGGTTGGATTGAAAAGTATCATTGCCCTTTTTATAAGTTTTTCTGGTGTACTTTTAATATCTACCCGTGGCGAATTGACTACTTTGAAATTTTGTAGCATTACGGGTGTTTTGCTTGCATTAGGCAGTGCCTTTATCTGGGCATTTTACTGGATATTTAATGTAAAAGATCCACGAGACCCTATTGTAAAACTCTGCACAAATTTTGTTTTTGGTACATTTTATATCTTGGTTTTAGTGTTGGTGACAAAAGAAAAAATTTTTCCAAATTTATATGGTATTATTGGTGGAATCTATATCGGTATTTTTGAAATGGGCATAGCTTTCTACTTCTGGTTAAAAGCATTGAGTCTTTCAAAAACCACCGCCAAGATCGGTAATATGGTTTATCTCGTTCCATTCCTTTCGCTCATTGTAATTAGATTGACTGTGGGAGAAAAGATTTTGCCTTCAACAATCTTTGGACTGATTCTTATTATCGCGGGAATATTTATCCAGCAGTATAATTTTAATCAGCGGAAGAAAGTAAATAATAGGATACTTGATATTAAATAAAGAAAGCTCGTTGTGAAAAACGGTGGGCCATAAGACTCGAGATGTTCGATCAAAAGGCCCCCAATACTTGCGCTCAGCCCTCTTCCTGCGGTCCAGGCGATTACGAGCAAGGCATTGGTAAGAGGTTGTTCATCTTTATGTACTTTTTCCATGGCAAAATTTGTAAATAACGGTTGAGCCATATTCATAAGTGCTGCCCTTATCAAAAAAGAAGTAACCGCAAGTGTAATATTTTTTGTAATACCCATTATTATCAAAAAAGGAATAGAAAAAATTTGAGAAAAGAAGACGGTTTTTATTTTACCTATTTTTTCTGAAATAAGTGGTGCGATGAGTAGCCCCGTGATCATTAAAAATTGGGAAATACTGAAATATATGCCTATGTGATTTGTCTGGATATTGAGCCAGTTTTTGAAATAGAGATTTATAAAAGGAATACTTAATCCTGCACCGAGTCCGGTGATCAAATTAGGCAAAAAAAGTTTCACAATGATTGAAGTTTTCGTTTTAAATTGGAAAAAATTTTCAGTCTGTTCAGATATTTTTTCAATTTTTTCATTAATCATTAAATAGGGAATAAAGGCAACCATAACAAGCCCACCAAATATGTATAATGTATAGCGATAGGTAAGATGTGCAGAAAGGCCGTAATGTTCAATAATCCCCGGCAGTATTCCACCAAGAATACTACCGATTATACCAGCAACAAGGGAAGAGGCAAAGTTAAGGCTGAATAGATAAGGTCTCTCTTTTGATGTAGAGTTGCGCATAAAAAACGGTGCTGCGGTGACCTGAAAAAAGACCGAAGCAACTCCGGAAATAAGACTTGCCCAGATTATTGTTTGATAACTGTTTGTTGAAACCTGTATAAAATAACAGATAATGGCAATCGGTGTTGAAAATAATAGAATTTTTTTAATGGATAATTGTTTGATTACAAATGATGATGGAATTGCCATCACAAGTATGCCAATGGTGCTGGCAGTGATTATGTTGCCAATTTTTCCTTCTCCAAGATTTATCGCCTTAAGATAAAGATTGAATAATAACATAAATCCCGAAAATCCCATGCCCATAAAGAATGTTCCGGTGAGAAATAGCCAGCAGTTCCGGGATATGAGTTTTAAATTCTGGCGGTATATCTCTTTCGCCTTATGTATTTTACTGAGGAAATTTTGAATAATTATGGCTATGGTAACTCTTCTTTCTACTTCAATTTCTTTATCAATAATTCCGCCAACTTCTTACCGGATAATAACATGCCACCAAATATCGGACCCATCCTTGGTCCCCCAAATACAGCATTTGCAGCCATACCACAAACATATAAACCAGGATAAACTTCGCGTGTATTTTTTATCGTCATATTTTCAGCAACTTCAGCCCACATTGATTTTTCACCTTCAATTTTGCCCGAAACCGTCAAAAGCCTACCCCCACTTTTTCTTTCCACGATATGCACAATTTCGCATGGATGCCCTGTGGCATCAATCACCGCTTTTGATTTAAATGTAATCGGGTCAATATGAAGTTTTGCCATATCAACACTTGTCCAGTTAATCACCACACCACAGACTTTATCTTCCCTAATCATTACATCTTCAATTTTAATAAGATTAAAGATTTTTAAACCCTGTTTTAATGCCTTGTCAGTGAGACAGGCGGTGGCCTCAAGTGAATCAGCAACATAATAACCTTTTTCGTATTCTTTATATCTTATTCCAAATTCTTCAAGAATCTCCAGCCCCTGCTTTTGTACGACAATTTTATTAAACATAATCCCACCACCGGGCATGCCACCGCCGAGTTTTAAAGCACTTTCAAAAAGGACAGTCTTTATTCCATTTTTCGCAAGATAATAACCCGCACATAACCCAGAAGGACCTGCTCCACCAATTATTACATCTGATTCAACATAATTTAAGAGGTCTTTTAAATAGGTCTCTATGATTGCCCGTGAAATAATCGTTTCATCAATCATATTTATAAAACCCCGAATCTTGCACCAAATGAGAGTCTGAACATAGTTTCGGTATCACCTGCATCATAGATAATAATGCCTGGTTCAACAAATATCTTTGTTTTTGGATTTAATGAGTAATTAAGCCCCATGCCAAATCGGAATGAAAAAGATGTGTGAGTATCTGCCTGGCCAGGGGGGTCATAAATTGAAAATCCCAAACCACCGTGGACATAGGGTTCAATTTCGGTCATCGGGATATAAAATAAACCATCAAGAGAAAGTCCACTCGGCTCCCAACCTTCGGAATTGAAATAAAATCGGGTTCCATTGCCAAAAACGACCTCGGCAAAAGTCATTCTTATGCCGACCTGTCTAATGGGATTAATAACACATTCACCGCCGATTCCAAAATAGGCATCATTGCTAATATAAAGACTGGCCTTAGGAGCAAGTTCAAGAACAGAAAATTGTCTTTTAATACCCTTTGCCTGGGCGAAAATTATAACAAGAAGAATAAAGACAATAAATTTTTTCATTTTTTCTCCTTTTTCATAGATTATATCCGATTTCCCCATATTTTCAAGGGGGTACAATTTAATAACATAAATTTATTGACTTAAACTAAAAATTGAGTATAATAAATCACAAAGGCATATACTGAAAGAAGAACGATCATTTATGACCCTGATTTAATAATTAGCAGGGTAACTTTTTATAATTAACTTTAAAAAGGAGTGAATAATGGCAATGCTTGAAATAAGATGGCATGGACGGGGTGGTCAGGGTGCTAAGACTGCTGCCCTGCTCTTTGCTGATGCAGCGGTAGAGACCGGAAAATATATTCAGGCTTTTCCTGAATATGGTCCGGAAAGAATGGGGGCACCGGTATTTGCATTTAACCGTTTGTCAGATGAACCCATTCTTCAACATTGTGGTATTAAAAATCCGAATATCGTCGTGGTTTTGGATCCAACTTTAATGGAAACAATTGATGTTACTGAAGGAATATCGGCAGAAGGAATTATTCTGGTTAATACCCAGAAGACAGCGAAGGAAATAAGGGAGCAATTGAAGATAAAGAGTGATAAGATTAAGGTTTATGTTGTTGATGCAAGTAAGATTGCAAAGGAGATCTTAAAAAGGGATATTCCCAATACACCAATGTTGGGAGCATTAATCAAAGTCTCAAAACTTCTTGAATTTGAACCTATGCTTGAATCAGTAAAGAAGAGGCTTGAACACAAATTTCCGAATCGTCCAGATGTTGTGGAAGGTAATATTAAGGCAATAGTTCGTGCCTATGAGGAGGTAAAAGAATGAACCACCCTCATCCTTCCCTATCCCTTAAAGGGAGAGGACTAAGGAGAGGGTAGGAGGTTAAAATAATGAAGAAAGAAAAGAAAGGCTGGAAAGATTTGCCAATAGGGCTTGCCTGGAAATCAGGCTCAAGCAAGGAATTTGAAACAGGTGATTGGCGGAGCGATAAGCCAATCTGGGATGAGAAAAAATGCACGCACTGTCTTATCTGCTGGATATACTGTCCGGATTCAGCAATTATTATTAAAGATGGAAAGGTCCAGGGAATTGATTACAAATATTGCAAGGGTTGCGGAATATGTGCCGAGGAATGTCCACCCAAAATTAAGGCGATTACAATGGTAAGGGAGGAAAAATGATTGTTGCAAGGACTGGCAATGAGGCAATGGCAGAGGCAATGCGACAGATAAATCCGGATGTTGTCGCTGCGTATCCAATCACACCCGCAACCGAGGTTGTTCAATTATTTGCTTCATTTGTTGCTGATGGTCAGGTCACAACCGAGTTCGTTCCAGCAGAAAGCGAACACTCGGCACTGAGCGCCTGTGTAGGTGCCTCGGCTGCGGGTGCACGGGTGATGACCTCAACTTCTTCCCAGGGACTTGCCTTGATGCATGAGATTTTGTTCATTGCAGCAGGCTTGAGATTACCCATAGTAATCTGTCTTGTTAATCGTGCTTTATCAAGTCCAATAAATATCCATTGTGATCATTCCGATTCACTCGCCTCACGGGATTCTGGATGGCTCCAGATATTTACCGAAAATACACAGGAGGCGTATGATACTACAATAATGGCAGTAAAAATGGCAGAAGAGATTATGCTTCCAGCAATGGTTACAACCGATGGTTTTATCATCAGCCATGGTATGGAAAGGATAGAATTGATTGATGATGAAAAGGTACCAAAATGGCTTGGTGAAAGGAAGGTTGTAAACAATCTTTTAGATGTAGACAATCCTATAACCCTGGGTATGCTCGACCTTCAGGATTACTATTTTGAACATAAACGTCAGGAAATAGAGGCAATGAATAATTGCCTGCCAATAATTGAAAAAGTCCAGAAAGAATTTGGTGATACATTCGGTAGATATTATCCGATCGTTGATGAATATAAAATGGAAGATGCGGAGGTTGCAATTCTTGCGATGGGCTCTACTGGTGGAACAGGTAAGGTTGCGGTGGATAGAATGCGCGAGAAGGGTAAGAAGGTTGGTTTGATTCGTTGTCGGATTTACAGGCCATTCCCCAAAGAAGCAATGTTGAATGCTATTATGAAGGTCAAAGTGCTTGGCGTAATGGACCGTGCTGATACACTTTCTACATTGGGTGGTCATCTATATAATGATTGCCGGTCAATCCTTTATGAATCAGCTAAAAAACCGTTGATGAAAAATTATATCTATGGACTTGGTGGTAGAGATATCAGCATTGAAGAGATTGAGGAAGTTTTTGAACAATTGTTGAAGATTAAAGATACCGGCAGAATTGATAAAGATATTGTGTATTACGGAGTAAGGGGGGAATAATGGCGACATTAAAAGAACTTGTTCAACAGGGAGAGAAATTTCTCGGTGGCCACCGCGCCTGTGCGGGTTGTGGGGCAACGATTGTTGCAAGACAGGTATTGCTTGCGGCTCAATATCCGGTAGTCGTTGGTGCCGCGACCGGCTGTCTTGAGGTTATTTCTACAATCTTTCCTTATTCTGCCTGGAATGTGCCGTATATTCATAATGCCTTTGAAAATGTAGCAGCAACAATGTCCGGTGTTGAAGCGGCATATAAGGCATTAAAAAAGAAAGGCAAAATAGATAAGGATTTAAGATTCATTGCCTTTGGGGGTGATGGTGGAACTTACGACATCGGGCTACAATCGCTATCCGGGATGATTGAGAGAAGACACAAGGTTTTATATGTATGCTACAACAATGAAGCCTATATGAATACCGGAATCCAGCGTTCATCGGCAACCCCTTATGGTGCACATACTACAACATCCCCTGCAGGAACGGTAATCCCTGGTAAATTACAACCGCGTAAGAATCTGACCGAAATTATTATTGCCCATGAACCAGCCTATGCTGCCCAGGCAACGATTGGTTACTGGAATGACCTGGCGACAAAAGTTCGAAAGGCACTCGATGTGGATGGTCCTTCGTTTATCAATGTATTTTCACCCTGCAGGCTAGGTTGGGCTTATCCCCCGGAAAAGACAGTAGCAATCACGAGACTTGCTGTAGAGACCTGTGTCTGGCCTTTGTATGAATACGAAAATGGAAAATATAGAATCACAGTAAAACCGAAAGAGAAAAAACCGGTTGAAGAATTCTTAAAAATTCAGGGTAGATTCACCCATCTATTCAAACTAAAAGACCAAACACCAATAAAAGAATTTCAGGCAGAAGTAGATAGAATCTGGGAAAGACTACAAAAGCGAACAGCGGAATAAAGAGTAAGGGGATATTTAGGGTGTTTAACATTTTTTCCCTGGTATCCCCTTATTTCCCTTAATATCTCCTGCCTGTAAAATATGTTAAAAGTAATTATTTTTGACCTTGATGGAACCCTCTATACCAGTAATGAGGTCTATCAAAAATTTGCCGAGGCAGCATACTATACATACGCAAAATTAAAGAAATCCACTATTGAACAGGCAAAAGAGATTCTTGAAAAACGCAGGGAGGAGATGAAAAAGGAAAAGGGTTATGCAGTGCCTTACACCCTTGCCCTTCTGTCATTTGGAATTCCGATTGAAGAGTGGCATAAGGAGAATATAAAATTTTTCAATGCGGGTGATTTTTTAAAGAAAGATGAAGTATTAAAAAACATTTTATTAAAACTGAAAGAAAAATATAAACTTGCGGTATTTACCAACAACAACAGAATTCAAACTGAGAGGATTTTAAAGGCGCTGGGAATTGAGGATCTATTTGATTATATTTTCACCTACGAAAATTTTAGACTTATAAAACCTGACCCCCAAATCTTCAAACTTGTGATTAAAGAATTAAATGTGAGACCGGAAGAATGCTTGATGGTTGGCGACCGATATTATGTGGATCTTTTGCCTGCAAAGGAGCAGGGGATGGAGATACACGAGGTAGAAGGTCCGGAAGATATTGTTGAATTATTGGAAATTCCCTGAAAATCATAAGTTGAAAAATTTCAGTTGCAATGTAATTTTTTAATAAAAGGCTTACGCCTTAATTCCAATCATAAAACAAACTAAGGAAGTTAATCACTTTTTTGGATTCTTGACTTTAACCAGATTTGGTCTATAATCTAATGCATTAAGGGGGTTTTGATGAAGAAAATAATCGTTTCTTTAATTCTGATATTTTTGGTTGTGGGCTTTGCCGATAATGTAGTTCTTAATACAATGTTAAATGAATTAAATCGTTCTTACCGAATTCTTAACAAGCAAAAGCCCTATCCACTTTATTTTTTACAATATGAGATCATGGATGAGCACCAGATACTTATTTCAGCAGCACTGGGTGCAATAACCGAAGAGTATGAACAGAAGCATCGCTATCTTGATGTGGATGTTCGAATCGGTTCATATAAACTTGACAATACCCATGAAATCAGGGGTGCTGAAGAATATGATTGGTGGTCTTCACCGGTTGAAGTTCCGATTGATGATAACCCTGAGGCATTGCGATTGTTCTTCTGGACAGAGACCGATAAAAAATTTAAGTCTGCACAGGAAAGATATATAAAAATTCTCAATGAAAGACAGGTAAAGGTCTTGGAATCGGATACATCACCTGATTTCAGTGTTGCACCGAAATCAGTATATAATGGTAAGATTGATACAATCGGTTTTGATAAAGAATTATGGAAAGGAAAACTTCGTAAACTATCAAACATTTTTAAAGACTATCCATGGATATACAACTCTCGTGTTGCGCTTCGCACAAACTCTTTGACCAAGTATCTCGTGAATACAGATGGAACAAAATTGCTCCACAATAAATCTGGCTATTATCTAAATATCTATGCTGAGACAATGGCTGATGATGGAATGGAACTCTATCTTAGTTATCCAGTTTATGTCAGAGATATAAAGGATATGCCTGATGAACAGACTTTAAGAATTTATGCTGATTCTTTGATTCAAAATCTGTATGCATTAAAGAATGCACCAATGGTTGAACCATATTCAGGCCCTGCGATACTGATGAATCGTGCCTGTGGTGTATTTTTTCATGAAATCTTTGGGCATCGGATTGAGGGGCACAGGCAAAAGAGCGAATTTGAGGGGCAGACATTCACAAAGAAATTGAATGAAAGAATAATGCCTGAGTTTATATCAGTATATGATGACCCAACGATGGAACGATTTAATAATAGGGATTTGAATGGTCATTATCTATTTGATGATGAAGGGGTAAAGGCACAGAAGGCAGTGATTGTTGAGAATGGTATATTAAAAGGTTTTCTAATGAGCCGTTCACCAATCGCAAATTTTCCTTCTTCAAATGGGCATGGTAGAAGACAGTATGGAAGGAAGGTTGTATCACGACAGGGTATTCTGTATGTAAAATCAAGTAATGAAATTTCTTTTGAAAAATTGCGTAATGCATTGATTGATGAATGTAAAAGACAGAATAAACCGTATGGTCTTATCTTTTATGATATTTCCGGTGGTTTTACTACAACGGGCAGGGAAGGACCACAAACCTTTAAGGTAATTCCATTATTGGTGAAAAGGGTCTATGTAGATGGCAGACCGGATGAAGTTGTGAGGGGTGTTGATATTGTCGGGACTCCACTCCTTTCGCTTTCAAAGATTATTCTAACCGGTAATGATTACGATATTTTTAATGGAACCTGTGGCGCAGAGTCAGGATGGGTACCGGTCTCAGCAATCGCACCATCAATTTTAGTCTCAGAGATTGAGGTAGAAAAAAAGGCAAAAGGTCAGGACAAGCCACCGATCTTGCCCGCACCTACTGGACCATCAAGATAGGAGGAAAAAGTGAGAAATATAAATTTCAAATTTCAAATGACAAATGTCAAAAAAAAGATTGGTCAGGTGGTTGGGATTGGGATGCTGGTATTTGTGCTTATTACACCATTCGTTTCTTTTTCATCGGGGATAACCGAAAATAAAATTTTATTTCAGGCATTGCAGGATGAAATGAAGAGAAATATTACAGAATTACAGTTAGAGAATCAGGCAAAGCCATATTATATTGCATACCGGGTAAAGGATTGGAAAGAGATTGAAATAAAGGCATCATTTGGGGGATTGTTATCAAGTGGTGAATCAAGAAAACGAGAGATATTTGTAGACTTGAGGGTTGGAAATTATCAACTGGATAATAGCAATTTTATCTGTCAGACAGGTAGTTCAAGAGTAATTGAGGCGGAGAGAACTGATTTACCCATTGAAGATGAATACTTTGCCTTGCGCCATGCGATATGGCTTGTCACAGATGGGACATACAAGAAGGCACTCGAAAAACTTGCTCGTAAAAAAGCTTACTATCAAAATAAACAGACCACGGATACAATCCCTGATTTTTCAAAGGTCATACCCTGTTCGCTTATTGAGCCTGTTCCAATTGTTAAATATGATATAAACAAACTGAATGAAAAAGTTGTTAAACTTTCAGAAATCTTAAAAAATTATAAATCAATTTTTGAATCAAATGTTAGGTTGATACTAAAATACGGTAATCAATATTTCTTAGATAGCGATGGGGCAAAGAATGTAAGGCAGGAGATGATTGCGGGTATTGAAGTAAAGGCTAAGGCACAGGCTAAGACTGGCGAAATTATTGAAGACTTCAATGGATTCTATAGTAAGGGTCTTGAAGATTTTGATTTTGTTGCAATTGAAAAATCAATTGATGCCTGGGCAGAGACATTAATGATGGCGGTTAACACGAAGGGTGAAGAAGAAAGTTATTCGGGTCCTGTTTTACTTCTCGGGCAGGCATCATGTGAATTGTTGTTTCAAGTTCTTGGTAAGGGTTTAAGTGGTGTGAGACAGCCAGTTATTGAAAGTGAAATGCTTGAGAGAAATATTCCTAAAGCGAATTTTGGTGTTTTTGCAAATCGCCTTAATAAGCGTATATTACCGGAATTCATTTCAGTATATGATGACCCAGAATTAAAAGAATATAATGGTATACCATTGATAGGTGGTTTTTCAATAGATGAGCAGGGTGTAAAATCAGAAAAGGTTGAACTCGTCAGAAATGGTAAACTGATAAATTTCTTAATGAGCAGAACGCCGGTAAATAAAATAAGAGAAACTAATGGCCATGCAAGGTATTATGATGAAGTCTATGGTCCAAGATATATAGGATTTGTCAGTAATCTGGTGATAAATTCTGAGCGTAAATTAAATGAGAAAGAACTCATAGAAAAATTAAAAACACTGGCACGAGACTATGGGAATGATTATGCGATTATCATTACAAGATTACAGACTACAACTCCACAGAATGCGATGGAGAGATACATAAGATTTTATCAGGCAAGGACAAAACAAACACCATTGATTTCTCCTCCGGAAAATATCTATAAACTTGATATTAAGACTGGTTCTATACAGTTAATTACAGGTCTGGACTTTTCCCAGATAACGCCAGGGATTTTGAAAGATATAGTTGCGACTGGGGATAAGGAATATATATACAATTCTGTATATCGGGATGATTATGGTGATGAATATCCTGTTTCTATTGTTGCGCCTTCAGTTCTTATTGAAGAAATGGAACTGGTGCAGAGAAAAGTAGAAAAAGCAAAACCGCCGATTGTTTCTCGTCCTTAACTATAATCTTTTGTTATCTAACATCTTCACAATTGGCCCAATGTTACTTATTTCTTTAATTGAAATTTTTTCAATAATGAATTGATTGATTTCTCAAGGAATTTTTTCTTTAAGAATATATTGATTGATAATTCGGATGTTGTGACTGCCTCAATATGGGTTTTTGCTTTTGAAAGTTCTTTGAATATTTCAGCGAGAATTTTGTGGTCAGAACCGATACCCGCACCAATGATACTCATTGAACAGATATCAAGAGATTCTTTTATTTCTTTTATCTTTAAACCCTTTGCAAGCCTTTTGATTATCTTTTGTACCAGTTCCCGTTCTTCAAGGGGCGTAATGAAAGAAAGGTCAAAATGTGGTGCATCAGAAATTCCGTGGAAGAAGAATTTCAAATGGACACCGGCATTTGTTAATTCAGTCGTAATCTGAGATAGATATTTAGGATTTTTTGGTACCTGGACAAGGGTTATTAAGTACAATCCTTCACTATGAGTTATTGCCTTGGGCTTTGGATGTTCCATCCCGTTTATATGGGTAATTAGTGTGCCCGGTTTTTTATTAAAACTATTCTTTACTTCAATTGGAATGCCGAATCTTGCACCGATCCCGGTTGCCCTTGGATGTAAAACCTTTGCCCCACGGCTTGCAAGTTCCAGCATTTCTTCGTAAGAAATCTTATCTATCTTTTTCACGCCGGGAAATCTATTTGGGTCTTCGGTGAATACTCCATCCACATCCGTATAAATGATACATTTCTGCGCATTCAAAGCAGCAGCAATGGCAACCGCGGTCGTATCAGAACCACCCCTGCCTAAAGTGGTTATCTCCTTCTCAAAACTCACACCCTGAAACCCGCAGACCACAGGAACAAACCCCTGATTTAGGGCATTTTTTATTCTTTCACCACGAATCTCTATTATTCGCGCATCGGTATGGCGATTGTCAGTAATGATACCAACCTGTGAACCGGTGAAAGAAATTGCCTTCAATCCCCATTTTTGTAGTGCCATTGTGAATAATGCAACTGAAATCCTTTCTCCCGCAGTTAGGAGCATATCCATTTCCCTTGCCCGCGGATTTTTTGTTATCTGACTTGATAGTTTTATCAATTCATCGGTCGTATGCCCCATTGCCGAGACAACGACAATAACATCGCTGCTTTTCTTCTGCTCAAACACACGGCGTGCAGCCTTTAATATTAAATTTGCACTGCCAACCGATGTTCCACCGAATTTGACAACAGTAAGTGCCATCTTTTGATTATACAAATTTTTTGATAAAGGTCAATATCTAATTTTTTTGCCTGAATTTTAATTTTTCTTCATACATCATCTTATCCGCAATATTAATGATATCATCAAGGGTTTTTGAATTATTTGGGTTAAAATATGCATAGCCAATACTCAAAGAAACATCCGGATATTGTTTTGTTTCATTAAATTTTTCAATATTAGTTTTTAAACGATTTAACATTACATTAATACTCTCTGGTTGTGCTTCATTTGCCAAAACAACAAATTCATCCCCGCCTACTCGAGAAATGATATCGGATTTTCTAAAACTATTTTTTAATATATTTGCTACCTGTTTTAGCATAATATCTCCAGTGCTATGTCCAAACCTATCATTTAATTGCTTCATATTATTCAAATCACAATAAAAAATATAAAACCCTTTACCGGTTCTTTTTGATAGATTAACCTGCTGTTCGGCAAACGAAAAGAATCCGCGACGGTTGAATAGTCCAGTTAATTCATCAGTAATTGATTCTATACTCAATTTTTCCTCAATTCTTTTGCGCTCGGTTATGTCCACGATGTAATTTCTTGTTCCGATAATCCGATCTTCTTTTTTAAGAACAAGCGTATTAACTTCAAGATTAATTATATAACCCTTTTTGTGAATACCCTTTATCTCATACATTTTAGGACTAGCTTCTCCTTTGACTCTCTGCCGGTGATAGATTCTCACAAGTTTAAGACTTTCGGGGTGAATATAATCTTCAACACTTAATTTTTTGAATTCTTCAGGTGTATAACCGAAAAGATGGGCAAGTTTATCGTTGAAATATACTACATTGCCGTCTATATCATCAATAAGTATTCCGACTTCGGCATTTTCCACAAGGTCACGGTATCTATTTTCACTTTCAATGATTTCTTTTTTCTGCTGGTCAATCTTTGTGAGCATGCAATTTACTTCTTCAGCAAGAAGACTGAATTCTTTGCTGTAATTGGAAACTTCAATCTTTTTTGTGGTTTTATTTAAATCAATTTCGCCTAATTGTTTAGAAATTCGGACGATCGGTTTTAAAATTGATGTGTTGACCACGATCAGTAGTGCATGGAAAATCAAAAAACCAAAAACAATGATTGCTATTATTATGTATATTTCCGTATTTTTCCCCTGCAGCATTAATTCATTGATTTCAGATATTTTTACAGCAATCATTTTTTGAGATATGACATCGTAAAATTTATGGCTGGCACAGATTCTATCTTTTTCAGTCCATTTTGAAGTTATGTGTTGCTCTTTTGCATTACTTAAGGCACAAAGAGTCGCTGAGTCATCATATCTGATATCAATACTAATACCGGTTAAATGCATAATCGGATTCAGGTCTAATCTTCTCGCCATTAAAAGCCAGCCAACCAAAGGCCCTTTATGCTGACTGGTGAGGATAGATTCCGCAGATATTAGATAAGGCTCGTTATTGATGATTGTACAAACACCCGTAATTAAATAATTTCTTAATTGCTCATTGCGGATTATTTGAGCAAATTTATTGAGTAATTCGTTATCGGGTTCTCTTATTGAATCAGGTTCAGGTTCATATTCACCAGCGTATATTATACTTATATTAAGGTCGTAATAGATTATAAATCTAATATCCAGTGTGACGAAAGAAGAAGGAATAAGATTTTTTTCCTTGTAAACCGGATTTCTTCCTTGGACATATAAATATGTTTCATCCCAGGCGCCCCAATCCTTATTAATTTGAACAAGCCTTTGTATTTCAGCCTCTATAAGTTTGTGAACCATTTCAGCTTTGTCATCTATCTGTTCATAGGCTATATTCTGAAATTGTTTTTGCAAGATTATCCGCGAGAAGACAATGACAGCAATCAATAAAATGAGAACACTTATGAAGAGGTAGCCCAACACCTTTCTCCTTATAGGTAACCTTGAGAGATCTATAATCTTCATCAATTACTATAAATGCAAATTCTGTGCCTGAAAACCCTATGAAAATTCATTAAATTTTTAATGCCGTCTGCTGTTAAATATAACAATTGTTATCTTTAGAAACTCTAATAGGCATCAATTGCTTTGAGAGTCATCCCTTTCATACTTATAAAAAAACAAAAAAGCCCACCATTCGTTGGGTCCTTTGTGCCTGAAAAATTCTACCAAGGCAACATAGAGCCTAGCCTCCTTAAAAGAATTACTATCACCAATATGAGAATCAGGGAAATGATATTTAGAGTAAATCGGACCATTCATAATTTATATATTCAAAAAAGTTTTCTATCAGGGTACAATTGACTTTTCCCAAATAATCAATAAACTTCCATATGCTCAATCTTTTTAAGAAAAAGGGAATTCTATTTCTTACTCTATCTAATGGAACATCCCAGTTAGGAGACAGATTGACCCATATGGTCATAATTACGCTCATCGGTGCAAAATATCCGGGCAAGGTCTCGGCATTCAGTGAATTTGCCGTAACATTCTCACTCCCGGTAATAATACTTGCACCATTTGTCGGTGTAATTGTCGATCACTGGAATCGGCAGACCATAATGTTTCGCTGCCATTTGATCCAATCCATTTTGATATTTTTGACACCGAGTTTTGTAATTCTATTTGATAGTTTAGTTCCAATATGGATACTCGTTTTTATATTTTTCGCGCTTGATGTCTTTAATAATACTGCAAAGAATGCGGTAATTCCAGATTTAGTTGAATATAATGAACTCGTCTCAGCAAATTCTTTTATTATAACGATTGCCCGCATTGCCACATTCTTAGGAATGGTCGGTGGCGGTTATTTAATAAAATGGGTAGGCTGGAGATTAGGATTTTACATTGATGCGAGCACCCATCTTATCGCTGGTTTACTTGCGCTTGGTATGGGTGCAAAAATATTATTTGAACCATCAGCAAAAAGTGAAATATCTTTAAGAAAAAAATTGAAAGAATCGCTTAGATTATTCTTGCTTGATTTAAAAGAATTGGTAAATTTACTATTTCACGACCGGGTTGTTATGTTTGTAATGATTTCGGTCTTTGTTTTACCTTTTTCCGCAGCAATTGCCTACACGGTATTGATATATTTAATCCAGCAAACATTCAATATGGGAACAGCGGGTGTGGGCTGGCTCGGTGGTATAATCGGCGCGGGAATGTTTTTGGGTGGCATACTTATGGGATTTTTTGGCAGAAAATTCAATCGCCCATTGATAATCATATGTAGTATGACGATTTTATCTTTATTCTTTATCGTTGGACCATTTTTCATTACACCCATATTTTTATATTCTATTGCATTTGTTTCTGGAATGGTATTTTCTTTTGTGGGTATTGCCCAGGATACAATCTTGCAGGAGGATGTTCTAAAATCAATCAGGGGCAGAACTTTTGCAACAAAGGAATTTGTCATAAATCTTGCCTTTCTTATCTGTGCAGCAGGGATTGGGTTGATTTCAAATATTTTAAAACCATTCACTATTCTCAGGCTCACCGGTTTAATAATTGGTTCTTTAACAATCCTTGCCGTCTTTATCTTACATTCAATACCCGCTCAGGAGAGAAAAAGGCTATAAATATTTTCTCCTTTACAAACTTAGAAATATTGATATAATTCATTATGTTTATCAGAGGAAAAAGAGTAATCAGAGACAAAAAGGTTGGTGTGATAAATCCTTATAATAATCAATTGATAGAAGAAATTGGATTGAGCACAGAAAAAGATGTTGCTGAAGCAATCCAGATTGCTCAAGAGGGTTATAGAATATTAAAAAACATGCCGGCAGGAGAAAGGGCAAAAATACTTGAGCGGACCGCAAAGATAATTTCTGAAAAAAAAGAAGATTTTGCCCGCACAATCTGCCTGGAGGTTGGTAAAACGATAAATGAAGCAAGGACAGAAGTTGAACGTGCAATAAACACGATAAAACTATCAAGTATTGCAGCAATGACATTAAAAGGCGAAACCGTCAGAATGGACCTCGCCGGTTCAACCAAAAAAATTGGATTTTATATGCGCGTTCCCGTGGGTATCGTTCTAACGATATCGCCATTTAATTTTCCTTTAAATTTGAGTTGCCATAAGATTGGACCGGCGATAGCAGCAGGAAATGCGGTCATTTTCAAACCGGCAACGAAGACTCCGCTTTCAGGAATAATGCTTGCTGAGGCATTGATTGAAGCAGGGTTACCGGAACAAGGAATTTCAGTTCTCGTTGGTCCGGGTTCAACCGTTGGAATGGCACTGGTGAGGGCGCCGGAAATTAGGAAGGTGAGTTTCACCGGCTCATTAGAAGTTGGAGAGACGATTATGGCTAACTGTGGTATGAAAAAAGTGACAATGGAACTGGGTTCAAATTCAGCGGTAATTGTATTTAAGGATGCGCCATTAAAACTTGTAGCAAAAAAGATTCGCAAAGGTGGTTATACACTTGCGGGACAGGTATGCATTTCAGTCCAGAGGGTCTATGTAGAAGAAGAGATAGCAGATGAATTCTTGAGGGAATTATCACTTGAGGTTGGTCAGATAAAATATGGTGACCCGATTCTTGAAGATACAGAAATGGGACCGATGATTGATGAGCCATCATTAAAAAAGGCAGAAGAGTTTGTTGAGGATGCAAAGAAACATAAAGGTATATTGATTCTTGGTGGTTCAAGAGTGGGGAGTATCTTTTTACCCACAATCATCTTTGATGTTGATGAAAATGCGAAGATAATCCAGGAAGAGGCATTTGCACCGATGGTTGGAGTGAATAAATTTAAAACCATTGATGAAGTTATTATGAAGGTTAATAATACAAAGTATGGACTCCAGACTGGCATCTTCACAAAAGATATAAATCTTGCTTTGAAATGTGCTAAAGAGATTGAATCCGGGGGCGTGTTAATAAATGAAATACCAACATTCCGTGTTGATAATATGCCTTACGGTGGTATGAAGGGTAGTGGACTGGGCAGGGAAGGACCGGAGTTTGCAATAAAAGAGATGACCGAAGAAAAGTTGATTATCTTTGATGAGATAGAATAGCATTGAACTTGATTGAGTATTTAAAAAACTGGTTATTCAAAATTCAGACTGATTATGGTGTTAATCCCGTAGTCTTTGCTGTTATTTATTTTGGTGGTGCACCTTTTTTCTGGTTTTCTATATATAAAATTATCAGAGGATTGAAGGATAAAAATTTTGATCAGGTAAGGATATTTGGTATCGTTCTTGGCATCACAACTATTGCCCCTTTTGTTTATGTTGCAATATTCGGCCATAATGTTCCATTCTGGTTCTGGCTATTCGGGGGTGTGATTATCGCCTATACATTTTACAGTGCAATCATCAGGATTAGAAAGAGTCGGGTTTAAATCTTATCCAACGATAGATAAAATCTCTTTGACAAATTTTAAATTAAGTTTGTGCGATGTATTCCTTGCGATAATTTTCCCTGTCAGTTTCTTTCGCAAGATATATAAATCTCCGAGCAAATCAAGGATTTTATGGCGCACAGGTTCATCAGGGAATCGCAGGGGCTCAGTGCTATAAATTTTTGTAGCGGTTATGCCTATCCCATATGGAGGTAAGTTTTTCAATCTCGGGTCAGATTCATCAGTAAATACGAATGTGCGGGCAGGGGCAATTTCTTTAATATAATTTTCTTTGGTGACGAAAATAGAAATTTTTTGTTCTCCTATATAGGGATGGTTTAATTCCATATCAATAAAAAGTTCATTTCCATTTGGTTCAAAAAGAATAAATGAATTTCTCTCCCTGATAAAGAGATTTCTATTTATCTTCAGATATTCGTTATTCTCTTTAACGGGAAAATCCTTTAATATTTTTACAAAATCCATACTTGAGCCATCAAAGAATGGCAATTCTTCCCCATAAATCTCAATTCCAATATTGAAGATATTCAACCCATAAAAGGCAGAAAAAAGATGTTCAACTACTTTTACTTTTTCTCCGATTGAAATCGTATGATTTTCAACAGATATGTTTTTAAAAGTCGGCAGTATTTTTGAGGATTCTCCATCCTTATGGATATTGATAAAAAAATCAGTTGAGGAGTAAAAATCTACACGGCAACTGCCACCAGATAAACAATTTCCTTGAATCGTCCATTTTTTTCCCATCATTAAAGATCCTTATAAAGCCTTGCGAGTGCCTTAAGCACTAAGTAATGCTCACGGGCTGGAATCCCTGAATATTTTTTGTTTGGGGCAAGATTGGAAAAAACCGCACTCTTTGCATAAATCACAGCATTTTCACCGATCTTTAAATGGTCGCTGACACCGCTCTGGCCACATATTATTACATTATCACCAATCTTTGTAGAACCAGCAATACCTGCTTGTCCCATAATAAGACAATTTTCCCCGATATGAACATTATGTGCGATATGGACGAGATTGTCTATTTTTGTACCCGAACCAATTATCGTCTTTCCAATCGTTGCACGGTCAATACAAACACAGGAACCGATTTCAACATAGTCTTCAATTATGACATTACCAATATGCGGTATGCGTTTATATCTTTTAATTTTTACATAACCGAATCCTTCTTTACCAATGACACTATTTGCCCCAATGTAAACATAATTGCCGATGATTGTATTCTTATATATTGCTACATTATGTTCAATTGTGCAATAGTCTCCTAATGTTACATCCTCATCAATGTAAACGCCGCATCCAATATAGCAACCCTTTCCAATCTTTACACCACTTTTTATGACTGCATAATCTTCAATAGTGCTGGAATTTGAAATTTTTGTGTCATTTGCAATCACTGCTGTTGAGGCAATGCGGGGTTCCCTTTTCAAATTTGAAATTCTTTTGAGTAGATAATACATTGCTTTCTTGCAATTATTTACAACAATACAATTTTTACCACTGATTCTTACTTCAGAAATCACTGCCCCCGCCTCGGTTTGGAGACTTGTATTAAATAAAAAAGTAATGCTATTTCTATCAGCCTCTTCAGGTGGTAGAATGGTCTTTATTTCAATATCTCTACCATATAACTTGCCTTTGATAATTTTTGCAATATCTTTTAATTGCATACTCTATGCTATCCAATACAAAGGCAAATGTCAAGGGCAATGACCAAACTATTGAAATCTTTTATATTTTGGATAAAATTTAATATGAGGGTAATATATTTTGATCCAATACTCGGGGCAAGTGGTGATATGATTCTGTCAAGTTTAATTGACCTCGGCGTTGAGACAGAATATTTGAAACAGTCTTTAAAATTCATTCCTGATTTAAAAATCAGGGTTGAATCGGTCTCTCGTCAGGGTATAATGGCAAAACAGATTGAATTTATTACAAAAAAGATTGTAAAAGAAAAAGACTTTATCCCTCTGATTAAAAAAAGTAATTTAAAAGATTCTATAAAAACTAATGCAATAAAGATTATCAACCGTATATTTGATGTTGAGAAGAAGGTTCACGGTTCACGGCACCTCCATCTCCATGAACTTGCAGATGTTGATACAATAATTGATATAACCGGTGCACTTATAGCCCTTGATTTTTTAGATATTGATAAAGTATATTCACGACCTTTAAAGGCAGGGACCGGATTGATTGATACAGTTGAAGGGAAAATGCCTGCATTTAATCTTGCCACCGCACAGTTATTAAAGAATGCACCGGTTGAGTTTTTACCTGTACAATTTGAATTTACTACACCTACTGCTGCGGCGATATTGAGCACGATCGCTGAATTTAAGGATTCTTTGACGATAAATAATATTGAACGAGTCGGACTCGGTGCCGGTGCAAAAAAATTAGATGGTTATCCCAATCTTTTGAGGGCTTTTCTTGGCGAAATTGACTTGAGCCTCAGTGACGAGTGCCTTGTTATTGAAACAAATATTGATGACCAGAATCCCCAGGATTTTGAATTAATATTAGAAAAGTTATATGAGGCAGGTGCACTTGAGGTATTTTATACACCCGTCATAATGAAACATTCAAGACCCGGAATCCTGCTTAGTGTGATTGCTGATGGTTTTAATCAGAAAATAATAAATACGATATTCAATGAGACAACAACCCTCGGTATAAGAATGGATTATAAAAAACGGATAAAACTAAAAAGGGAGATAAAAAAAGTAAAAACACCATGGGGTAATTTGCGGATAAAAGTTGCTGATTTTAACCGAAGAAATAGCTTTACAATAGAGTATCAGGATTTGAAATCAATAGCAAAAAATTTGAATAAACCCATAAGGTCATTAAGAATAGAAATTGAAAGATATGTTAGAGAAGAAGGGCTCATTGATTGAAAAGGTAAACGAACTAAAGACCCGTTTGTCTAAATATCAGGAGCTAAGCGATGAAGAACTTGTCCATCTGGTTAAAATGGGTGAGGTTGAGCCGTTTGATGAACTCGTCCGAAGACATGAGGTTAAGGTTCATAGTCTTTGCTATAAGATGCTGAAGAATTATGATGATGCAAAGGATATGGCACAGGAGACTTTTTTAAAGGCATACAGAAATATAAAAAATTTTGATGGTCGTTCTAAGTTTACGACCTGGTTATATCGGATTGCGGTAAATAATTGCATAAACTTTATGAAAAAAGAGCATCCATCAGAAGAGATAAAGGATGAGATACTGGAAATTCCAAAGGACGACCCGGTTGAGCAATATAAAAAGAAAAAAATGAAAGAGGTTATTTATAATGCGATATCAAAATTGCCTGAGGTTCAGAAGAGTGTTTTTACTTTAAGGGCGCTTGAGGAATTGCCATATCAGGAGATAAGTGCGATACTCAACAAGCCAGTGAATACAGTAAAAGTAAATTATCATCTTGCCGTTAAAAATTTGAAAAATTATTTGAAGGGTAAGATATGAATTGTTTTGAAATTCAAGAAAGAATTATTGATTTAATTATCGGCGATATTGAACCAGAAGAAAAAGAATTGATGCTGGAGCATATCAACCGCTGTCCGAGTTGTGCTGAAGATTTCTACTTCATCCGTCAGTGTATTGATGTATGTTGTTCCTGCCCTGATTTTGAAGAGGATGATAAATACTGGGAAGAATTTCTTGTATCGGTCCATGAACGGGTATCTCTGACAAAGCCAAAAAATCCATTTCCGTTCAAAATTGTAATACCGGTGGCAGCAGGGGCCTTAGGGGTTTTTGGTTTGATATATTTGCTCTTTTTCCGTCCTGCAACAAAAGAGATTGCTCAACCTCAAACTCCAGAGCTCAATAATAAAGATCCAATCTATGAAGTTTATGAATTATCCCCTGAAGAGCAAAAAGAATTTATAAAAATGGTAAATCAAAAGTATTTTGGTGAATAATCTATAATTTATATCCAATCTTTCTCAAAAATTTATACCTTTCTTCTCTTGCTTTTTCGTCTTCTATACCTTTTGAAGCATAACCATCAATCACACCAATAATTCCCTTACCCTGTTCATCTTCTACATATAGAATCTCTACAGGATTGGCAGTTGCACAGAAGATATTTAAGACTTCATAACAATTTTTTATCTTATCCAGAACATTTATGGGAAATGCATTCTTGATAAAGATAATAAAGAAATGCCCGGCACCAATTTTATAGGCATAATCTTTGGCGAGTTCTGTTAATTCTGAATCATTGCCATCATATCGGACAAGACAGGGTCCTGATGCTTCACAAAAGCCGATACCAAATTTAATGCCCGGAACTGAATTTACCAATGCTTCATATAAATCTTCTACGGTTTTAATAAAATGTGTCTGACCACATATCACATTTGTTCCTTCAGGTGGTTTTATTCCGACTTTCTTTATTTCCATAATACCTCCTTTCAACCATCTAACATCATCAATATCCGAGTTCTTTTAAAAAGATAGGATCTTTGCGCCATTTTTCCCTGACCTTCACCCACAGATCAAGATAAACTTCTCTCCCCAATAAATTTTCTATTTCCTTCCTTGCTTCAGTCCCTATTCTTTTCAATAAATTCCCTCTACTCCCAATCAAAATTCTCTTTTGTGTATCCCTTTCTACATATATTGTTGCCCTTATTAAAATTTTTCTTCCTTCCTGTTCTTTGAATTCTTCAATCATCACACAGGTTGCATAGGGTATTTCTTTTTTTAAATGGATAAATAATTTTTCACGAATTATTTCACTTACAAAAAATCTCTCGGGTTGATCAGAAATCTGGTCAGGTTCATATAGAAAAGGACTTTCAGGAAGCTTTTGGAAAACCGCCTGTTTTAATTCTTCAACACCATCACCCTTCAATGCCGATATTAAAAATATTTCATCAGGGTTGTATGCTTTTAATTTATCGATAAGTGGCAAAATGTCATTTTTTTTGACAAGGTCAATTTTATTGACCACGATGATCAATTTCTTGCCATCAAAAAATTTTAAGAATTTAAGGGGGAATTTTTCCGGCCTGAAAAAAGGGTCAACAAGCCACAACAATAAATCTGCATCATTTATTGCCTCTTTTGCTGCATTCACCATTCTTTCCTGAAGTTCATAGGTTGGTTCAAAGATGCCCGGTGTATCAATAAATATACACTGACATTCACTTTCTGTCAGAATACCCAAGATTTTATTCCTCGTTGTTTGGGGTTTATTACTGACAATAGAAAGTTTTGTATTTATTAAACGATTGAGCAATGTGGATTTACCCACATTTGGCTCACCAATTATTGCTACATATCCACTCTTCATATTTCTTTAAGCAAACTAAAGGGTAATGGAATGTTATTTCCACTACCCTTATCATTTAATAATTACTTATTTTTATTCTTTCTTTTCTTCAGGTGGTTTTTCTTCGGTTGTCTCTTCTTCCTTTTTACGCTGTTTTTTTGCCTTTTTCTCTTCTTCCTTTTCTTTTTCTTCAGTTTTTTCTTCCACCTTTTCCTCAAAAGTTTCTTCTTTTATCTCAAGCAGATTTTTATCGTCTTTTTTCTTCACAAGCACAGTAAATATCAGTGTGTTTCCGGCATAATAGATTGAGCAACCGAGAGACATTACGCCGAGAATTATTAAATAATAAATTATTCCAAGAATAAAAGAGGCAATTGCACCAGCCCATGTTTCATAAGCAGGAACATATTCGGGTGGAAATAGAAGATTTGGCATGCCTATCCATTCCACATATCCGGTTATAAGATTTCTTACCGATTCAGGGTAGAAATCCGGTATGACAAGTTTAACATAATATGCTGCATTGCTGAATATATTGCCAAGTTTCTCCGCCGGAACAATGATGCCAATCACTGTGTAGCATAAAAATATTGCCTTTGCCGCAAAGAATCCGAGGATCGCAACGCCGATAATCATAACAAGTTTTAATAGAAATCCATAGGTAATAAAACGCCAGGGTTGGTCATTTATAACTGAAAATGATTCAAAGAGAGTATCAAAGGTATCGTTTCCAGTGATGCCGACAATTGAAGGTCCGATTATCAAAGAGACAATCGTTACAATAATTAGATAAAGAATGAAGATGCATACAAAGAAGGCAGGTATAGCCATAATTGAGAAGAACAATTGTCCGAAATAGGGGACCCAGGTTATTAGAGCGAGAATGATTCCCATTACAATGAGTGAGGCAATAAAGACTATGAGAACAAACGGGGCGAGTATTGCTGATTTACCATTTTTCAATGCAAATTTAAATGCCTCTTTTATTTCATAAAATTCATCACCTTTCAGTTGTTCATAGGTGACCTTTGAAACAGCCACACCAGTGATCAAAGTTACACAGAGCCACCAGATAATTCCTGCTATCCATATTATCCATGAGTACCAGGGAAATCCCATTTCCTGAATTAAAATAGGCATAAGACGATAACTTGACCAAACTTCACTTATCTCAAATCCTGCGGCAATAAACGCAATATAAGAGAGGATTGTATATCCGATGCCGCCGATCAGCAGACCAATAAAACTGATCCACATCTTCTTGGCACTGAAACCAATTCGTCCAGCACGAAAAACATCTTTGAAGTTAAAATGTAAATTTGTCACCATACCTCCTTTTTTAAGATATATCGTATTATATCCATAAAATTTAAATTGTCAATAGAACAACTATTTTACTATGACAATCTTTCCCATTTTATTATCCCCCTGTGCAGTGTTAAATCTATATAAATAAACACCCATAGGTAGAAAATTCCCATTCCAGACATACTTGTTTGAGTTTATCTGCCCCGCATTATAGACAATCCTACCACTTGAATCATAAAATTTTAAAACACCGGGCATATTAAGAAAAAATTGAAAAGTATTTTTCTTAAGCAAAACTACTGCGACAGATCCTCTAATTTTGTTACAAATCTTATCTTCAATTCCACCTGAAGCGTATTCAAACGCACCAATATCAAAAATTCCATCATAGGGTCGATTTTCGCAGTAAAGGTGTTTAACATATTGATATACCACATTATGCTGGGGCAAAACCTGCGGTGCCAGAAATGTGCCTGCATCGCGACACTGTGCATTCCACAAAAGATGGAAATCTTCATTGTTGAAATCAACAAATCCTGGGTCAGTCCCAGTGATAATCCCTCCTGAATCAATGAATGTTCCCTGGAATGTGCTGTGAGAAATTACCCAGTTTGGCTTTAGCCAGTTGTGCCTGCTTATCAATAACCCATACTCTGCGAGTATTGCCAAACGGTTACCTGATGCAGTTACATAAAAAATATTATTTCGCGCATCGCAGGATTCAAGATTGGTTGATAAACGGAAGAGTGTGGTGTTGCCTGAGCGTTTAGAAATTACTGTATTATTATAAAAATACAATCTCCCATGACGATAATGGGTGGTATCACCGCTATCACCACCATAATGAACAATCTGGCTATTTCCTTCATCCGTCTGTTCAATCAAAATATTGCCATAAACAAATGTCTTGCGGTATGTTGTATCATTGTATATTTCGGGATAATCCGAATCAACCAGATCCAACTGGCGATTTCCGCATTCAATCCAGTTATACCTTATTACACAACCTGATGAACGGTCTTTGAGATTATTGCCAAGGCACCCAGTTCGCAAATGACTAAAATAATTATATTGAAAGATTATTCCTTGGGCTTCGGTGTAATTATTGTGCTCGTATATACTATTCTCAATTCCATTATCAAATATATAACAACCTTCAACAGTGATGTTCTTGCCCTGATAGGCAACAAAAAATCCATTGCCGCAGTCGTGCAATATGCAATTTCGGATTATAATATTACTACCTGATACCACATAGATCGTTGAGGCATTGCTGGCATAACTTTGAAGTTGTCCCTGGTCATCATAAAATGTATAAGGTGGTCGGGCACTCCTTATATCAAGATACTCAATAATGATGTAATTAGGAGTTTGATTGGGGATACTTGAGCCGCCAAGATTTATTATTCCGCGGTTCTCAGACCAGTAATCAAGTTGAAGTCGGGTGACTGCATTTCTTCCGTCAATCACAGGTAATTCGCCGTAGGCTGAAGGAACCCCGTGGAAGACAATCGGCGCATTTGCATTGCCGGTGCGGGCAATCACCCATTTTTCACAATAAGGCGTTGGGCGATAATAGATTTTTACGGTATCTCCAGGGTTCAGTGATTCTAAAGGTACTGCACCGATGCTATCATAAGGCATACCAGGTCCAACATTGTAAGTATATGACCAGATAAGAAGTGGAGAAAGAATAAAAAATATGAAATCCTTCTTAAACATCATATTTCCCCCTTTTTACATTAATTAATTATATAATTATTCTTTTATAAATCAAGATTTTCATGGATATTACATATTGACTTTTTTTGAGTTTTGATTAAAATTGCGTATAAGAACAGGAGGTATTATGAAAAAATATCTTGGTTTTGGATTATTGGTATTATTGTTTGTGCTTATAAACTGTGTAAAGGAACCGGTTGCCTGGTATGAAGATGTAGGGGTAGTAGAAATCACAACCGATACTTTACTTGTAACCTTCCATGTTCCAGATACTGATACCGGTCCGGGCAATCCCGGTTGGAACCCTTGGGGTAGTGGTTCAGCATCTCAGGATTTATCAATTACCTTAAAAGAAAAGGCAAAAAAGGATGTTGCAATAACATCGCTTCGCTGGCAATTCTTTGACATAGATGGTTCACAGGTGGCAAGCCGTTCTGAGACTTATGTACCACCGATTGAGATTGCGGGTGGAAAAGACTACAGTTATACAGTTTCCATTATAGTTGATGAGGGAATTGCTGATGACCTTGATGATGCAGATGGTGCAAATAACGACTACTATGGAAGAGGAACGATTAAATTCATTGTTGAGGGTTATGATTTGATAAGAGGTGAAAACATAAATTGTATTTATTCCTATACCCCGATCGAAGTAAGAAAGTAAATCAGGCTTAGAGTGCTTATTCACTGGTCTTTAGGAATAGATTAAGTCTGATAATGTGAATAAATCCCCCTTTATTCCCCCTTTTACAAAGTGGGATTTAGGGGGATTTTAATACGTAATCAATAGTTTTCTACTGAATTGTGTTTCGTACTTGCTGTTCCTTCTTATCTACATGTAGTAAATGACTTCTTGATTTTATGGTATTCAGAGCAGTCATATTTGATTTAGACGGGACACTCCTTGATACGATTAAAGATATTGCCGATTCAATGAATGAAGTTTTAAAAAAATTGGGGTTTCCAGTTTATAAAACCCAAGATTATTATTATTTTGTAGGGGAAGGGATGAAGGTATTATGTGAAAGAGTGATCCCTAAAGAAAAGCATAAACCTGAAATAATTAATGATTGTGTGAAATTAATGAAATATGAATATCAGAAAAACTGGTACAAAAATACAAAACCTTACCCAGGTATATTCAACTTGCTCAAAGATTTACAAACAAAAAACATAAAAATGGCGGTCCATTCTAATAAACCGGATGAATTTACTAAACTTTTTATTAAAAGATTCTTTCCTGATATTACATTTACCGCAGTTATCGGTGAGAGCCCGAATTTTCCTAAGAAACCTGCACCTGATGGGGCTCTTCACGTTGCCCGAATTATGGCACTTAGACCCGCCCAGGTCATTTATCTTGGTGATTCAGGTATTGATATGAAGACTGCAATTGCGGCCGGAATGT
>JBDRVV010000009.1 GCA_039802005.1 candidate division WOR-3 bacterium | reverse complement strand
TACGCAAACAGGAGTTAAAATGCTATCCTCACCCCGACCTTTCCCTTGAAGGGAGAGGATTAAGAGCCCGCCCTGAATTCATTTCAGGGTGAGGGTGAAAGGAGGTTAAGATGCGTAGTGTCTTGGCCTTAATCATAACTCTGCCACTGGTTTTGTTGGGTGCACAGTGGCAGGCATTGAATGGTCCGCCTGCAGGCAGGGCGGATGATATGTGTATGGGGTGGGACCCATTGCATTATTACTGGGTCATCTATGCGGCTGACCAGACGCATAAGTTGTATAAGTCAACGGATGAGGGAGAGTTGTGGGATTCATTGACATACCTTGATGTGACGAAGAATCCCATCTGTGTGATTTGTGAGCCGCAGAATGCCCAGGTTGTTTATATTGGCAAGAATGGTGATGTGCCGGTCTGGAAATCGGTAAATGGTGGTGAGACCTGGGAGCCAAAGAGTTACGGGATTACCAATACCCAACCCCTTTGTTTTGCAATGGATCCGAATAATCCGAGTGTGGTTCTTGTTGGCTGTGGGAGTGATGGTGCACAGCCCACTATCTTTAAGACAACAAATGGTGGCCAGACCTTGAGTTCTTTGTCATCACCTATACCAGATGGACCTGTTCACGATATCGCTGTGTTTTCTGGGTCTCAGCGCCTTCTCGTCTCTGTCAGTGACCCTTATCCGGGTGCTTATCAGGGAGGATTATTTTTATCAACTGATGGGGGACAGTCCTGGACTCGGAAATTAACATGGGATTCACGGAGCGTAGAAATCTCACCAAGGGATCAGAATTATGTATATGCTACTGCGCATGATTATGACCAAATCTTTCGTAGTTCAGACGCTGGTAATACTTGGACCTTTTTAGGTAACGCCCCAATAGTGTGGATTTTTGACATCGCAATAGATCCGTCAGATCCAGGGGTAGTATTTATCGGAATGGACCAAGAGGCCATCTCCTGGTCTACCAATTATGGAAATAATTGGTTACCCAGGAATCAAGGAATTATTGCGGATAGTATCTTTACCATATGTATCAATCCTCAAGATAAATCAAAAATGTGGGCAGGTGGGCCGTTGGCAATTTACAAATCACTGCGGCAGGGTGACTGGTGGAACGAATGTACTAAGGGTATGAGAATTGAGCCTGGACGAGCATTGACCGCAAAATTTCCTAATGTAATTTACAGTCTAACAGGTGGTTCAGTGCATCGGAGTTTTAATTTTGGGAAAGATTGGACTACATTATATAAAGCAATTTGGTTTGCGGCTTATGACATTGCTGTAAATCCTCAATTTCCCGCAAATGTTTTCATTGCAGTTGAAGAAGGGGCACAGGTTAATCACATATATAAAACTGAAAATTATGGTAAAGATTGGTGGGTCTGTTATTCACCGCCTTTTAATCCCACCCGGATAAAGCTCTCCATTGACCCGGTTAAACCTGATACGATTTACGCTGTTTTCCGGTATGGTGGACCTGAACCTTTAGCAAGAAGCACTAACAATGGCTATAGTTGGGAATTGCTATCAGTTGCATCTCCTGAGCCGAGTCTTTATGCTGTCATAAACGACCCGATTTATTCTGAGACGCTTTATGTCGCTGGTGAAAACGGCAAAGTTTATTGTAGCACGAATGCAGGCATAAGTTGGGTAGAAAGAAGTAACGGACTGTCAAATTCAACTGTTGAGGTACTGGGAATCGATCCTATAAATACCGCAATAATATATGCAGGCACATTAAATAATGGAGTATACAAAACGACCAATTATGGTGTTCAATGGTTGCCTAAGAATATTGGATTAGGAAGCGACCCTCCAGAGGTACTACCCGAAATTTGGTCATTGGTGATTGACCCAGAGGAGCCGACGATACTTTATATAGGTGTCCGTTATCCTACTACCTTTGAAGGTCGTGCATATCTCTCAGTAGACGGTGCAGCTAAGTGGTTTGAAATAAGCAATAATCTTGAGCAGATGAGTCCTTATGACCTGATAATTGACCCGATGTATGCAGATACGACTTTTGCTAATACTGATAAAGGAGTATACATTTACAAACCAGAATTCAACAAGTCGCTCGTAAGCAGTTCATCTGAGGCGACCTTTGCCAACAATGGCAGGAAGTTGTTACATATTTATGCGACAAATGAATTATGGGCTTGTTATGAGTCAGGCGGGGTTATCTATGCGGTCCATTCAACCGATGATGGTGCGACCTGGTCAAGAAAGATGGAGATAGGGGAAGGATATACCCCGGCGCTTGCCATCCGTGATGTCCCTGATTATCCACCCTATATTGTCTGGTGGGCAGATGGTGAGATACGGGATACGATTTATTTTGCCGGATATATCAGTGGGAATAAATGGTCTGACCCATTCCCGCTTGTTGTCTCCCGGCCCGATATTGATTTCGGTCCACCTTCGTTTGTGATTGGTGATTACAATATCGGTCATCTTGCCTATTCTGATGGGAGCAATTCTTATTATACGAGTTTCAGTGTTTATAATCCGGGTAATTAGAGTACTGAGGTCATCGGCTCTGGGATAAATCCCTGTATTGGTTTTATGCCGACCCAGGAATATCCACAGGTTCATTGTGTCTTAGAGGATGATGGGGTTATTTACTATTCGGCACGCGGTGAGAATGGTTGGACAGATTATTATGAGGTATCAAGGGATGAGGGTAATAATATTACGATTACGGATTGCCATCATCCATCTTTAGTTGTAGAGGGTGACGTTGTCTATGTGGTCTGGGATGGTGTTCTTGACGGTAATCGCAATATCTTCTGGCGTCATCTTACTTATTTTGGTGAAGAATCTTCCTGGTCCTGGATCTGGCCCGTGTGTAATACCCAAAATCCATCTGGTTATCCGATCTTGACCACGGGATTTTTCTGTTCCTGGGTAGAAAGGCAGGGTAATGATTATGAGATATACTATGCCCGTTATGAACCGCCGGTATGGGGCTGGCGCGGCCAGACGAATTTGAGCAATAGTCCGGATAAGATTTCGGTCTTTTCCCATCTTGCCCACAAGCAGACTGATCAAGGGACCGATATCTACTTTATCTGGACTGAGAATTCTGTGCCACCTTATGATATCAAATTTGAGAGGGTAACGATTGGTGGAGGTGGTGGTAGTGGTCCTGATGCGTTGGCTGGTCTGCCTTTGTATATTGCCAAGGGCGGCGAGGAGGAAAAGTCACCATTTAATACAAGGCGTGGGAGGTATATTCAGTATGGTAATTTGCCATATCAAAGAGTTGATATTGATAGTCAATATATTGGATATAGATTTGAGAATTTAGATTATAAAAGAGATTATGATTTGGTATTTTGTGTATATCAGCATGGGTATAGTAATTTACCTTTGTTTTTAAAAGTTGTTGGAGTGCAGGTTGGTGTTGTAAATATTCCTCAGGATACATTGATAATTCGGCGGCATCGTATACCGGCGAGTATTTATGCGGATAGTGTGATTCAGATAGAGGTTTCTGGTAATCCTGCTATCAGCGGAAGTTTTGTTTTGTATGAGTGAGAGAATCAGGTCTAAGGGTGGTCCACAGGACAAAGGGACGGTGGGGATAGGTTCGCGAAAGTCTACTTTTGAGGTTTATCCGAATCCATTCAACAATAATCTTACGATTAAGTTCCAAACACCGGGCCTCAAATCCCATAATCCAAACGGGAATGTAGGGTAAGGTTTTCTTCAAGAACCGATGGTTCTTTCAGAACCAGAGGTTAGCCTTGCGGTATACGATGTAACCGGTAGAATGGTTAAAGATTTTTCTTGGCTAACGGTAAACGGTGAACGGTCAACGGTTGTCTGGGTTGGTTGTGATGATTCTGGTCGCAGACTGTCTGGTGGGGTTTATTTTGTTAGATTAGAGGCAGGGGATTATAAACAGATTGAGAAGGCGGTGTTGTTGAGATAGGGGTGAAGGAGGGAGAAAAAGGCAAAGAGGGATTAAAAAGGTTGGAGAGAGTATCGGAGCCTCGATATCTCTTGTTGACTTTTTAATATTTTTCATTACAATTATTAAACTTGTTTGTGATAAAATTTTCGGTTTTCTCATTCGTTTTGTTTATTGGGATTATGACATTAAATATTGAGCATTTGTTTTTATTGGTTGAAGGGAGGTTTTAATGAATCTGGATGAAAGACTACAGAATGTATCGGTAATTGGTGCTGCAGGCAAGATGGGTAGTGGAATTGCAGCATTGATTGCCCAGGAGATGTTGAGATTGCGATTTGAAAATCCGGATAAAATTTATCGGCTGAATCTGATCGATGTAAGTGAAAAGGGACTTGATGGACTCCGAGATTATTTAAGATCACAATTTATAAGGACTGCAGAAAAGACAATTGTTTCGCTAAGAGACAAATACAAAGACCGCGCCGACCTTGTGGAGAATGCGGAGATTGTTGATGCCTATGTGAATGATGGTATGAAACTTTTGAATTTCAGCACTGAACTGACCCTGGCAAAGAACAGTCATTTAATATTTGAGGCAATAATTGAGGACGAAAAAGTTAAGATAAAAACCTATAAGTCATTGAAAAAAATGGTCTCAAAGGATACCTTCTTTTTGACAAACACCTCAAGTATACCGATAGGTTATCTTGATGAAAAATCAGGTCTTGATGGAAGATTGATTGGTTACCATTTTTATAACCCACCGGTCGTTCAGAAACTTGTGGAAGTTATATGTTCAAAATACACTAAGAATGAATTAAAGGATATTGCCGGTGAACTTGGTAAACGTCTTCGTAAGACACTCGTTCCTGCCAATGATATTTCTGGTTTTATCGGCAATGGACATTTTATGCGTGATGGTCTATTTGCCCTTGAAGAAGTTTTAAGATTGAAAGGGAAATATAAGTTACCCGGTGCAATTTATATAATGAATCGTGTGAGTCAGGACTTCCTTTTGAGACCCATGGGAATCTTCCAGTTGATAGATTATGTAGGGATTGATGTATTCCAGTGTATCCTTAAAGTAATGAGAACCCATCTTGGTGCTGATGAATTAAAACACAAATTGATTGACAAAATGATGAAAATGGGAATAAAAGGGGGACAATATCCGGATGGCTCACAGAAAGACGGTTTTTTAAAATACGATAAGAATCGTCCGGTTGGAATTTTTGATTTGAAAAAAGGCGAATATTTTATTATCAATGATGACTGGAAAAAGAAAATTGATAAGCAACTGGGACCTTTGCCTGAAGGTTTTGTTCCCTGGAAGGCACTGCTCGGAGACAAAAATAAAGAAGAAAAATTAAGGGCTCATTTTTCAGCACTAAAAAATATGAATACACTTGGTGCAGAACTCGCACTTAATTACTTAAAGAGGACAAAAGAAATTGCAGAGAATCTTGTAAAACAGGGTGTTGCAAACTCAGCTGATGATGTTAATGCAGTTTTGACCAATGGATTTTACTGGTTATACGGACCAATAAATGAGTATGCTAAGTAAATACCTAAAAGTCCAAAATGCCTAAATACCTAAAAATGAAGGTAGCTAAAAGTCCAAAATTCCTAAATTACCTAAATTTTAGGTATTTAGATAAGCAATCCATACGGGAGGTTTTATGCCTTTTTTGAGAAAAAAAATTTATGCCTGTGCAGGATATAATACAATTGCCCTGGGCTCAGGAAGAAAAGAGTTTCATCCTAAAAAACCCAGGCCCGGGATTGAGCATTACATTAAAGAAGCAGGTCTCGGTGCGATTGAACAAATTAAAAATCCTGAAAATATTGATGAGGGTGTGATTGGTAATTTTGTCGCAGATAGATTTTGTCGTCAGGGTAATCTGGGTGGATTTTTTCCTTATGTTCATCCAACATTTCAATACAAACCCTGTATCCATGTTGAAGGTGCCTGTGATTCGGGTGGGCTTGCATTGGTAACGTCGGTGAAAAATATCCTTTCGGAACTTGCGGATGTTGTTTTGTGCATTGGGGTTGAGGTGCAAAATACAGTTAAAGCATTATATTGTGCGGATTATCTTGCTGCAGCAGGCTGGTATGCAGGTGAAAGAAAGAATGGGCATGCATATTTTTTCCCTGATAAGTTTTCTGAGCGCGCTGGTGCATATATGAAAAAATTTGGTGAACAGAAGACAAGGGAAGCAATGGCACAATGGTATGTGAATGCGATTGAAAATGCAAGAAAGAATCCAAAGGCACAGGAATACCATAATACAAATCCTGATTTATTTAATACTGGAATGACAAAGCCAGACCCCAGATCATTTTGTGAATTTTTGAATGTCTATGACTGTTCAAAGGTATCGGATGGTGCAAGTGCCTTGATCTTTGCTTCAGAGGAAGGTTTGAAGAAAATTGGTGTTGATAAAAAAGATGCAGTTGAAATCGTTGCTTTTGCACAGGTGCAGGACAATATTACAACACCTCCACCTGATTTGACAAAACTAACGACCTGTGAAATTGCCGCAAAAAGGGCTTATGAGAAGGCAGGTATAAAACCGGGTGATTTGAGTGTGCTTGAGGTTCATGATTGTTTTACGATTGCCGGTATAATGGCTATAGAAGCTGCGGGATTTGCCAATCATGGTGAAGGTGCAGATTTTGTAAAGGCAGGTAAGACAAAGAGCAATGGTATTATCCCAACGAATACAACCGGTGGTCTTATTGGTTATGGCCACCCGACCGGTGCTACAGGTGTAAGGCAGGCGGTTGATGTTGTTCATCAATTACTCGGTAAGGCGGGTGATTGTCAGGTAAAGATTGATTCAAATCGTCCTTTTGGAATGATTTCGAGTATGGGCGGGAATGACAAGACCGTAGTTACAATGATTTTTAAAAAGACAGAATAGAGTGCTAAAAATTTCTTTACTTTTAACGATTTAACCAACCTGTGATTATCGGTTCTAAACTCTACTATCTTGACGAGGTTGATTCAACTAATGAATACGCAAAAAAAATTATCAATGGTGCAAGTGAAGGCACGGTAATCCTTGCTGATATCCAGACTGCAGGAAAAGGAAGGCTTGACCGTCAATGGTATTCCCCGGAAGGTGGGCTATATTTGTCTATTATTTTATTCGCAGAAAAGCAACTATTGATTCCGATTCTTGCTGGTGTCGCAATCTGCGAAACTTTTAATAACAACTATGATATTTTGTTGGGAATAAAATGGCCTAATGATATTCTCTTGAATGACAAAAAGATTGCTGGTGTTCTTGTTGAAGTTGTGGATACTGCTGTAATTCTTGGTATTGGCATAAATTTGAATATCCGCGAATTTCCTGAAGAGCTGGAAAAAAATGCCGGTTCAATATTTCTTGAGACGAAAAAAAAACTTGATAAAATGATGGTGTTTAATGATCTGTGTCGAGAGATTGACAATAATTATCAGATGTTGAAAGATAACAAAACAAGTGAATTACTTCAGAAGTGGAGAAATTATACAATTATGTTTGGTAAAACCGTGGAGATTGACACCCCTGAGAAAGTAGTCAAGGGTAGGGCGATTGACATTGCAGGTAATGGTGCTTTAGTTCTTGTGCTTCCCGATGGTAAGATTGATAAGGTTCTGGCTGGAGATTGCAGGATTATTAAAGAAATCAAACCTTGAACTTTCTTGTGAATATTGTGATAATTAAGTTCTAAGGCGGTGTTCTTCCGGTTACGAAGGATTGTATTGCAAAAAGATTAATTAAAAAATGAAATGTCGTGGCATAGATTACTCTGCAAAAAAGGAGAACTTATGACATACAAGAAATACCAAAATTATTATATTTTACGATTACAAAAAGGTGAAGAAATAATTGAGAGTATAAAAATTTTTGCAAAAAAGATAAAATTAAAAGGCGCATTTCTTTATGGTCTTGGTGTTGGTGAGAGATTGAAACTCGGTTATTTTGATGCCCATAAGAAATCTTATATAGAAAAGCATTTTGAAGACGAATACGAATTTACGAGCTTTCTTGGTAATGTTTCCTATTTTGAGAAAGAGCTGGTTATTCATATCCATGTTACAATTACTGATAAAAACTTTAATGCCTTTGGTGGTCATTTATTTTCAGGTTATGTTCCAGCAACATTAGAAATAATTGTTTTGCCGTTTGATAAAAAAATGGTGCGTAAAAAAGATTCTGATACAGGTTTGAATTTGCTTGAGATATAGATTGGCTTTGCCACAAAAGGATGTGGTTTAATTTTAAAATGGAGAGCATATGATTCAGATATATACCGGCAATGGTAAAGGAAAGACGACTGCAGCATTGGGGATTGCTATGCGTGCAGTGGGGCACGGGAAAAAGGTTATAATGATTCAGTTTATGAAGGGAAAGATAAATTATGGCGAACTGAAATCAGCAAAACTTTTAAAAAATTTTAAAATTGAACAATACGGCAGGCCGGATTTTGTTGACAAAGATAATCCTGCAAAAATAGATATTGAATTAGCAAAAAAGGGGTTTGAAAGGGCAAAAGAATTGATAAAAAGTAAAAAATACGATATTATTATTCTTGATGAGCTGAATGTGGCAGTAGATTATGGATTGATTTCTGTTAAAGAAGTTGTTGAATTGTTAAAGAAGACACCAAAGAAAATAGAGATAATTATAACTGGTAGATATATGCCTGAAGAATTACAGGATTACGCCGACTTGATAAGCGAAATCATAGAAGTAAAGCATTATTTCCAGCAAGGCGTTAAGGCACGGAAAGGAATAGAATATTAATAGATAACCCAGGGAACTGAATAATGTTTTTCTTGACATTGATAACTATTTCCATATAATATAATATTATTTATATAGGGAACGAAAACTTTAGGTTTTTTCATGATTGAACTGGGATTAACGAATAATTGAGAAAAAAGGAGGTTTATGATATTTCCCATAGAGAATATCTGGAAACATTATAAAAATAAATACAAGGCAATAAATATTGCTGCACTTTATGCACGAAAGATAAAGGATGAGCAGGGACAGCACTTGGTAGATAGTAAAGTTAGTCCAATCAGGGAAGCATTGATTAAGTGTTCTGCAGGTGTTATAAAATATAAATATAAAGAGTGAAGGTCGTTTTAGGAATAACTGGTTCTATTGCTGGGTATAAGGCATTAGAACTTATCAGACTTTTGAGGCGTAATGGTAACGAAGTAAAGGTAGTACTTACAAAATCTGCTCTTGAATTCGTTACCCCACTTACCTGCCAGACACTTTCTGATAACGAAGTTTATATTGACCAATTTGTTCTAACAAAGGGGATTAAACACATTTCACTAAATGATTGGGCTGACATATTAGTAATTGCACCTGCCACCGCAAATATCATTGGTAAGACAGCAGCAGGGATAGGAGATGATTTACTTTCTACAACGATAATCTCTTTTCAGAAGCCGGTGCTTTTTGTACCTGCGATGGATACAGGAATGTGGAATAACCGGATTGTCCAGGATAATTTAAAAAAACTGAAAAAAAACGGATATTATTTTCTTGAACCAGATTCAGGGGCGCTTGCTTCAGGCAAGGTTGGTAAAGGAAGATTTCCCAAATTGGATAGAATTTATAAAAAAATAATTGTTTGTGCTGCTGGATACAAAACACTTGCCGATAAAAAGATTCTCATAACCGGTGGGAGAACAGAAGAAGATATTGATTCGGTCCGGGTTATTACAAATCGTTCTTCAGGAATTATGGCACTTGAATTGTATGAGGCAGCAAAGTGCAGGGATGGAGATGTCAGGTTGATTATTGGACAGACGAGCGTTTCAGTGCCTGATGAGCCGGGTATATTCAGGGTGAGGACATCAGAAGAAATGTTGCAAACATTGAAAAAACACATTGAATGGACGGATACTCTAATAATGAGTGCTGCAGTTGGTGATTATAAACCTTTAAAGTTGTGTGAGACAAAGATTCACTCTGATTCTTTGAGATTGGATTTAAAAAAGAATATTGACATTTTGCAATCAATGAGAAGTTATAAGAAAAATAAAACATTTATCGGTTTTTCTGTAGAGGATAAAAATGTATTAAAAAGAGCCCGGGAAAAATTGAAGGAAAAGGGACTCGATTATATTATTTCCAATCCAGTTTCGGTTATCGGGAAAGAAACTACTTCTGTAACCATATTAACAAAGAATGGAAAAATTACAGAATTGGGAACAATGACGAAATGGGAGATAGCAAATCGTATTCTTGATTTAATTGTTGAAGAATAGAAAATGTTTGAAGATAAAAGAGTCCCACCACATTCTCTTGAAGCCGAAGAATCAGTCCTCGGTTCCGCGCTCCTTGATGAATCAGCAGTTGTTAAAATTCTCGAAATCTTAAAAGAAGAACATTTTTATTCGCCGGCAAATCAAAAAATTTTTCGTGCGATTGCTGATTTATATAATCATAATGTCACCCCCGACCTTGTTACTGTTACCGACTGGTTAAGAAAGAATAAAATGCTTGAAGACATAGGAGGCGCAGATTATCTTTCAAATATTGTTGCCAGTGTGATTACCACCGCAAATGTAGAACATCACGCCCGCGTTGTTCTTGATAAGGCAATAAAAAGGACACTGATTAGATCTTCTATGGATATTTTAAAGAACGCTTTTGAAGATGTACAAAGCGCTGCGGAAATGGTTGACATTGCTCAGAATCTAATATTCCAGATAAAAGAAAGAGGATTGCGCAAGGACCCCATGCCGATAAAGTTTTTTGTTACAAATATACTTGAGACAGCCGAGCGAATGCGGGGGGCAAGATTAGTTACTGGTGTTGAAACAGGATTTTTTGCATTAGATGAATTAACCTCGGGTTTTCAGAAAGGCGATTTTATTATTATTGCTGGAAGGCCGAGTATGGGAAAGACGGCATTCGCTCTCAATATTGCTGCCTTTGCCGCAATAAAAAATAATGTGCCTATAGCAATATTTTCTCTTGAAATGTCTGCCGAAAGTTTGACCCAAAGAATGTTATGTAGTGAAGCAGGAGTTAATTTGAGAAATTTGCGGCGTAACATTCTTACAGACCAGGACTGGGTTAATCTTGCAACTGCAGCCGGGAACTTAGACCGTGCGCCAATATTCATAGATGATAGTGCTTCTCTAACAATGCTGGAATTAAAGACGAAGGCAAGAAGGTTGAAAGTTGATTATGATATTCAACTTATTATTATAGATTATCTCCAGATGATTGCTGGTAGTCCGGGGATAAAACAGGCGGTTTCCCGTCAACAGGAAATTTCAGAGATTTCTCGTTCATTGAAGGCATTGGCAAAAGAACTGGATGTTCCAGTTGCCGTTGTATCCCAACTTTCAAGAATGCCCGAACACCGGGTAGGAGATCACAGACCAAGACTTGCGGATTTAAGGGAAAGTGGTGCGCTTGAACAGGATGCAGATGTGGTAATATTTATTTATCGCCACGAATTTTATCATCCCGATGATCCTGATACCAAAGGGAAAGCAGAGATTGATGTAGCAAAACAGAGGAACGGACCTACGGGCAGGATTGAACTCGGTTTTCAAAAAGAGTTTACAAGATTTACAAACCTTGCACCTGGTTCTATAGTTTCGGAGGTGGAGGATTTTGAGCCTTTTTAGCAATATTGCAGACTATGCTGAATCATTTTTGCGAAGTTTCTTTTTTCGCTGGAACTTTCGCAAGCACAAGATAAGAATTCTTGAGCAGATTGATAGTGTGGGTATTGGTTCACTGCCCATCATTATTCTTATCTCTGCATTTCTTGGTCTGGTCACAACCGTTCAGTTGTCATACCAATTACTTGGTATACTGCCCAGATATTTTCTTGGTGCAGTGGTGGGTAGAATGGTCTTAATTGAACTCGGACCAATACTTACTGGTTTGATCGTTAGTGGAAGATGTGCATCAGCAATGGCAGCAGAAATTGGGACAATGAGGGTTACGGAACAGATCGATGCCCTTGAATCAATGGCAATAAATCCATATCAATTTCTTGGTTTCCCCAGGATTATGGGAACACTCATTTCACTACCAATTCTAACCGTTTTTTCTGAATTTGTAGCAATTTATACTGGTGGATTATATGCCCATACATTTTTGAATGTTCCGCTCAGTGTTTATAATTATGGGCTGGTGAGAAATTTTTATCACCGCGACCTATTTGGTGGGTTGCTAAAATCAATTTTGTTCTCTTTCGCAATATCAACCTCTGGTTGCTATTTCGGGTTTAAGGTCAGGGGTGGTGCTAAAGAAGTTGGTGCGGCTGCTACCTATGCAGTTGTTACTGCCTGTGTTTTGATTTTGATTTTAGATTTTATTGTTGCCCTCCTTGTGTTTGGATAATGATAGAGATAAAAAATTTGACAAAACAATTTGATGGGCATTATGTTTTGAAGGATGTGAGTTTTACTGTTGAGGATGCGAATCTCGTAGTTGTTTTAGGACCATCAGGAACAGGTAAGACGGTTCTTTTAAAATCAATACTTCGCTTATTACCAGTGGATAGTGGAGCGGTTTATTTTGATGGGCGGAACATTTTGACAGCCGACATTAAGGAAGTATATGAAATAAGGAGAACTGTTGGTTTTATTTTTCAGAGCAGTGCACTGTTTGATTCAATGAATGTTTATGAGAATGTTGCTTTGCCCCTTTTTGAGCATACCAGGATATCGGATAGGGAAGTAAAAGAAAAGGTTAAGACATTATTGGAGATAGTAGGATTGCCGGGCAGGGAGAAATTATATCCTAATGCTTTATCAGGTGGGATGAAAAGGCTTGTTTCAATTGCCCGGGCACTTGCCCTCGAACCCCGTTATCTTTTTTATGATGAGCCCACAACCGGGCTTGATCCGATTATGCGCGACCGGATAGTATCCTTGATTGCGAATTTAAAGAAAGAATTTAAAAAAAGCGGGATTGTTGTTACTCATGACCTTGAGACAGCCCGGACAGTTGGCGATGTGATTTATATGTTAAAAGATGGACAGATTAAAAGATTGGAAAGGATTGAGAAAGGAATTTATGGATAACAAAATTAAAAGAACATTAGTTGGTGTTTATATTACGCTTGGTGTGATACTTTTTATTATATTTTATATACTTCTTTCAGGAAAATTCTCACTGCATCACACCAAGGAGATTAAGGTTTATTTTGATGATGTCACCTGGTTAAGAACCGGTGACCCGGTCATCATATACGGGATTGAGAAAGGAAAGGTTAAATCAATGTCGCTCCAAGGTGATAAGGTTCTGGTTGTTCTTGCACTTGCACCGGAAGTTGTGCTTTACGACGATTCAAAGATTTCTATTCGACTTGTAAGTTATCTTGGTTCTGACCGTTATATAAAAATCGTACCAGGAAAGAGCGGAGTAATTCCTGAATATTACTATGGTTATAATGCGTCATTTGATATTGAACTTGTGGCAACAAAACTTGATAGTTTGAGCAATCTGTTTAATAACTTAAAACTTCCGGATCTCGGTAATATTGGTGATAGGTTTACCAATATGCTGGATAAAAATATCAAGGAATTGAAAGAAATGATAAAGGAACCTAAAGACCAGTTGGGATTGATCGCATTGAAATTGGGTGTGCTTCTTGATTCGTTAAATGCACTCCTGCAGAAACAGGGAACTGTAGCGAAACTTGTAGAGTCTGATGAACTTTATGAAGAAATCAGGGAAACCAATCAGGCTTTGAAGTCATTGATTGAAGATATAAAGGCAAATCCCAAAAAATATTTGGAGATAAAGGTATTTTAAAAATGCCTAAAGATTCAATCCTGCATTGCCTGAAAAATTTTAGGTATCTGGGTTTTTTATGAAGAGCAGGTTTGTCTGTCAGGATTGTGGTGCGGTTTCACCTAAGTGGCTGGGCCGGTGTCCAAACTGTGGCGCCTTTAATACAATGGTTGAAGAAAGAGTTGATAAAGTTGAGACTGCTGCAAAGAAGGTAAAGCCTGTTGTGCTTTCGTCTGTGCCTTATGAGGATTACCGGCGTCGTTCCGTAGGCATAGGTGAAATGGATCGAGTCCTCGGCGGTGGACTTGTTTCAGGTTCTCTAATTCTTCTGGGTGGTGATCCGGGAATTGGTAAGTCTACATTAATGCTACAGATTTCGGATTTTGTTAGCAAAAATGGCGGCAAGATTCTCTATGTAAGTGGAGAGGAATCTTCTTCGCAAATTAGACTACGGGCAGAAAGGCTTGGTATGAGTGCAGATAATATCAGCATCCTCGCCGAGACCGAACTAAATTCAATCCTCAGTGTTGCCGAAGAGGTAAAACCAGATTTGATGGTCATTGATTCAATTCAGACCATTTATAAATCAGAAATATCTTCTGCACCGGGAAGTGTAGCCCAAGTTCGGGAATGTGGTGGTGATATAATGAGATTTGCCAAGGCATATAATATTACGACAGTGATAATCGGACATGTAACAAAATTTGGAGTCATTGCCGGACCCAAGACACTGGAACATATCGTTGATACAGTTTTGTATTTTGAAGGCGACAAAGAAGGTCAGTTCAGAATTTTAAGGGCAATAAAAAATAGGTTTGGTGCAACAAATGAACTTGGTATCTTTGAGATGACGGACAGCGGCCTTAAGGGGGTTGAGAATCCATCAAGCATATTTATCTCAGATATAATGGCTCCGGGTGCGGTTATTGTCTCAGTGATCGAGGGTTCAAGGCCATTTTTAGTTGAGGTCCAGGCATTGACGAGTCCCACATTTTTTAACTACCCCCAGCGTGTTACGACGGGCGTAGATTATAAAAGATTATCAATGTTGCTTGCTGTTCTGGAAAGGCGTGTTGGTATAAATGCCTATGGACTTGATTGTTTTGTCAATGTTGCCGGTGGTATTAAAGTTAATGAGCCTTCAAGCGATTTAGGTATAATCCTTGCTATCGCTTCATCTATAAAAAATAAGCCAGTAAGTAAGACATTACTGGTGGTTGGTGAGGTGGGACTCTGTGGTGAAGTCAGACCAGTTTTCGGGATTGATATGAGATTAAGAGAAGCAGAGAGACTTGGGTTCAAAACCGCAATTGCACCTGCAAAAAATAAATTACCGAACAATTTACAAATAAATGTAATGCAGGTGAGTGAAGTGAATGAAGCAGTTTCGGCAATTTTTTCTACCTGAGACAAGGGGGTTCTGAATGTTGTTTTTTAAGAAAGAAGAGAGATTTGTTCTTGATTCATCATGCATTATTGATGGACGTATTGTCAACCTTTTTGAAAAGAAATTTTTTGAAGGTAAGGTGATAATACCTTATCTCGTTAGAATCGTCGTCCGTCGAAAAATTGGAGTTGAGGCAGATAAAATAATCAATAATCTCAAAAAATTTGCAAGTGTTGAATTTGTAGATAAAAATGTTGATGGTGTTGTGGAAGAAGAGTGTGTTTTGAAAACTGCCGAACGCAGGAAAGCCAAGGTCATAACTGCATCCGATGGTTACGAATTCTATATCAAATCATTTCCTGAACTGCGTATTATCAATATAAAAGAACTTTACCGCATTCTTACACCAATTTTCTATCCGGGTAGAATAATTTCGGTAAGGATAATTAAAAAGGGATTAAATTCTAATGAAGGGGTGGGTTATATTGAAGGCGTAAAAGTGATAGTGGAAAATGGTGCGAAGTATATAAATCGGAATGTGGATGTTAAGGTTGTTTCAATGATACAATCTGAAACAGGTAATCTTGTATTCGGCACCGCGGTTGAATCCGCCGATAGTCTTATAGAAACTGAAGAACAAAAAGTGAAAGGTGGGCAGGTAAAATGAATAATAATTCAACATATCTTGATGAAATTTTAGAAAAATTATGCAAGGCAAATGGGATTGGTTATGCAGGTGAGATAAAAGATATACTTGTTGGTGAGATAAAACCTTACACTGATGATGCAAGAAACTTTCCTGACGGCAGTGTCTATGGATTAATCAAAGGAATGAGAAATGTAAATGTAATGCTTGCCTGCCATATTGATGAAATTGGCTTTATTGTTAGTAGTATTGAAGATAATGGCTTTATTAGATTCAAACAGGTTGGTGGCTGTGACGACAGAATTTTACCCGGACAGGAAGTTGTCATTCTTGGAAAAAAAGAAATAAAAGGTTATGTAGGTGCCAAACCACCACATTTAATGAAAAAAGAAGAAGTAAATAAGGTAATGACTACTGATAAACTCTTTATTGACACAGGATTGAAACCTGAAGTATTAAAAAAATTTGTGGATATTGGTGATTTTATATGTTTTGCAGGATATTATAATAAACTACAGGGTGATTTTAGAAGTGCTAAAGCACTTGATAATCGTTCGAGCATTGCCTGTGCTATCCTTGTTCTGCGCGAACTTTCAGAACTCGGTTCCCCTGTTAATTTACATTTTGTGGCTACAAATCAGGAAGAATTTTCTGGACTTGGAGCAAGAATTCATTCATACCGTTTGAGTCCTGATTATTGTGTGGTGATTGATGTTACACATGGCGAATATCCTGGGCTTTCAGAGGGTGAATACTTCAGTTTGAATAAAGGGCCGGTTATCGCACGTGGTGCAACAATTCCGCAAAAATTATACAAACTTCTTACTGAAAGTGCCCAATCCAAAGAGATTCCATACCAGATTGAACCCCTGCCGAGTTATACTGGCACCGATGCAGATGCGATTGCGTTTAATAAAGAAGGAATTCCCACCTGTGTTCTGGGTATACCGCTTCGCTATATGCATACGCCAATAGAGGTGGTCTGTCTGAAGGATATTGAGCGGACTGCCCGTCTTGTTATAGAATTCATAAAAAAACTTTGAAATTTATCTATAATACAAAAAGGAGTTATTATGGATTGGGGATTAAAAAATAGATTATCACGAATAATTAAACCAGAAACCGGCAGGACCGTGATGCTGGCAGTGGATCATGGTTATTTTCTTGGTCCAACAAGCGGACTTGAAGTTCCGTCAAAGACAATTAGACCATTACTTCGTTTTGCCGATTCATTAATGCTCACAAGAGGGGTATTAAGGACTTCAGTACCCGATTATTTTGATATACCGATTGTACTCCGTGTTTCGGGTGGCACAAGTATACTTTCAAAAGATTTATCGAATGAAGGAATTACTACATCAATAAAAGAGGCAATAAGGTTGAATGCCTGTGCAGTGGCACTCTCAATATTTGTAGGCTCTGAACATGAAAAGGAAACATTATTAGCACTCTCCGAACTCGTCAATCAGGCAGAAGAATATGGTATTGCAGTCCTTGCGGTTACTGCTGTAGGCAGAGAAATGGAAAGGGATGCAAAATATCTCAGTCTATGCTGTCGGATTGCAGCAGAACTTGGTGCCCATTTTGTAAAGACATATTATTGCGAAGATTTTGAAAAAGTTGTTGAAACTTGTCCGGTTCCGATTGTTATCGCAGGTGGTAAGAAAATTCCTGAAAAAGAAGCATTACAACTTGCTTATAATGCAATAAATAAGGGAGCAGTCGGAGTTGATATGGGCAGGAATATATTTCAATCTGAAGACCCGGTTGCGATGATACAGGCGGTGAGGGCAATCGTGCACAAAAATGTAAGCGTAAATGAGGCATATGAGATATTTGAGGAAAAAAGAAGGAAAAGTTATAAGGGTTGAGGTTGAGATGCTGGTTTTTGCAGATTACTTAACCATTTAACCATAATGCGTGTTGCAGTTTACTACAACAATAAAGATATAAGAATAGAAGAAAGACCCATACCAGAGATTAAAGAAAACGAACTGCTGGTTAAGGTGATTGCCAGCGGGATATGTGGTAGTGATGTAATGGAGTGGTATCGGATAAAGAGTGCGCCAAGGGTCTTAGGGCATGAGATTGCCGGTGAGATTGTTAAAAAGGGCCGAGATGTTAAAGATTTTCAAATAGGAGATAGGGTTTTTGTATCCCATCATGTTCCCTGTAATGAATGCAGATATTGTATCAAAGGTTATCATACGGTCTGCGAGACACTCAAAAAGACCAACTTTGACCCCGGGGGGTTTGCTGAATACCTGCGCGTTCCGGAAATAAATGTAAAATTCGGAACATTTTTATTACCCGAACAAGTATCTTATGAAGAAGGGACATTCATTGAACCACTCGGTTGTGTAATAAGAGGTCAGAGGTTTGCGGAAATAAAAACAGATGATACCGTGCTGGTGATTGGCTCGGGCATTGCGGGTATATTACATATAAAACTTTTAAAGGCACGGGGCGTTAAAAGTATAATTGCAACAGATATAAATGAATACCGCCTTCAATTTGCAAAAAAGTGTGGGGCAGAGGTTGTCAATGCAAAAGATAATGTAATGGAAAAGGTGAAAGAATTAAATAATGGTCGTCTCGCAGATGTTGTGATTGTAAATACAACTGCGCTCAGTGCCTTTGAACAGGCGTTTTCATCTGTAGACCGTGCCGGCACGCTTTTGTTGTTTGCACCTACTGCCCCTGAAGTGCGTATTCCCCTTCCACTTTTTGACCTTTATTTTAAAGGGGTTAAGATTGTTTTTTCTTATGCAGCAGTTAAGCAGGATATAGTTGAAGCAATTGATTTATTAAAAAATAAGAAACTAAATGTTGATGATATGATTACACATAGATTTGGCTTGGATGAAATTCAAAAAGGATTTGAACTTGTAGAAAAGGCTGGCTATTCATTAAAAATATTAATAGAACCTCAAAGGTAGATATTAGTAAATAAATAAGGCAGCAATTTTTTCTCTTGACTTTTAAACCTAATAGATTATACTATTTATATTTGTAAATTAGAAATGGCCCCTGAAGGAGGTTTTTTTATGAAGATTTTAGTTCTGGACGATAAGGCAGAAAATAGAATTTTATTGAAGGAAATTTTAAAAGAGAAGGGGCACAATATAGTAGAAGTCAACAATTGTGTTGATGCATTTAAACTTCTTTTAGAAAATGGGTTTGATTTAATAATCAGCGGTATTTTACAGCCGGTTCTTGATGGATTGCAATTCTGTTATCGGGTAAAAACAAATGATAAGACAAAAGATATCCCAATGGTAATTTGTGTTCCTGGTGTTACTGATGAAAAAGGGCAGGAGTATTTAAAAAATCTCGGGGCGGATGCCGTTATGAATACTACTATGCAAAAAGAACAATTCGCTCATAAATTGAATGATTTTATAAGTGATATCGTTAGTGGTTCGATACAGACAAATAGGCCTTCATTGCATATAGACAAGTCAGTTTTGCAGACTTACAGCGCACATTTTTTACAAAAGTTACTTGGAATATCAACCAAATATCAGACGCTATTTGACAGTGCGGGTGATGGTATTATGATTCTAAAGGATTATAAATTTGTAGAATGTAATAAAAGAGCACTTGAGATTTTTGGTTGCGATGAAAAAGACATAATTGGGAAATACCCTTACGAACTTTCTCCTGCGTTCCAACCCGACGGAAGTAATTCAAATGAAAAGGCAATACAGATGATGAAGGAAGCACTTTACGGGAAACCTATGTTTTTTGAATGGCAGCACAGAAGAATTGATGGTTCGTTATTTGATACTGAAGTAAGTTTGAGAAGATTTGAATTGCCCGATGGTGTATATCTTCTTGCATTAGTAAGGGATATTACTGAGAAAAAAAGAATACAGGGGCAGTTAAAAGAGAATGAAGAATTGTTCCGGACAATATTTGAGTCAGCAAAGGATTGTATATTCATAAAAAATAAGGCATTGAGATATGTTATGGTCAATAAATGTACGGCTGAATTATTGGGAATGAAAACCGAAGAAATAATTGGTAAAACTGATTTTGATATTTTTGGTCCGGATACTGCTAATACAATTATTTCCGAAGACCGGAGAGTTCTAAACGGAGAGGTTATTGAAAATTTTTCGGAAAGAAATATAAGAGGAAAAAGATTTAAGTTCCATACGATTAAGGTTCCTCTCTATAATGCAAAAGGTGAGATTTGGGGACTTTGTGGTATCGCGCGGGATATTTCTGAACAAGAGACAACGAAAAGTGAATTAATAAAGAACCAGGAACGGCTGCAACTAATAACAGAGAATATAACTGAGGTTATTTTTATCCTTGATATGGATTTGAAGTTTACATTTATGAGCCCTTCTATAAAGATAATTGGTTATGATACGGATGAATTGTTAAATAACGGGGTTGAAAAACTATTAACCCGACATTCCTACTCAGATGCAATGAAGGTGTTGAAAGAAGAATTAGAAATTGAGAGCATACCTACTTTAAACAAAAATAGATACCGCTCATTATTGCTACAAATTAAAAAGCGTGATGGAATGGAAATATGGGCACAGACGACTTTTAAATTTATAAGAGATAAAGAAGGCAAACCAATCGGGATTCTTGGTGTGGCAAGGGATGTTAGTGATGCATATAATGCACACCAGGAATTGAAAAAAAGTTATGAACAACTCAATAGACTACTTGAAGGTGCAGTAACCGCCCTTGCCTCAGCAGTAGAAAAACGCGACCCTTATACTGCAGGCCATCAGCGCCGTGTTGCGGAATTGACCTGTACCATTGCTGAAGAAATGGGTCTTTCAAAGGAAATTATAAATTATCTTCGTATCGCCTCTCTCCTCCATGATGTTGGTAAGATATATGTGCCTGCAGAGATACTTGCCAAACCCACCACATTGACACCGGCAGAATTTGAGATAATAAAAACACATAGCCAGGTTGGTTATGAGATTCTTGCTCCGGTAAATTTCCCCTGGCCCATACCTGAGATTGTTCTTCAACACCATGAAAAAATGGACGGTTCTGGTTATCCAAAGGGTTTGAAAGGAGATGAGATTATGATTGAGGCAAAGATACTTTGTGTCGCAGATATTGTTGAGGCAATGATGTCCCATCGTCCATATCGTGAGGCATTGGGTCTTGACCAGGCACTTAATGATATAAGCAAAGGAAGGGGAATCAAATTTGAACCCGAGATTGTGGATATCTGTATAAAATTATTTAAAGAAAAAGGGTTCAGATTTTCTAAATAATTTCTTTATCTTTTTTTACCAGTGCATAAAGGACACCACCAATTCCAATCGTTACTGCAACATAAACTATTACAATCCCCAGGAGCCATATCAAAGTTCCAAAAAAGCCTGCATTTTTTAGTAGTATCCCAATTATCAGTATAATCATTATCCCGAGCCAGCCGGTTGAAAACAGACCGATTTTATTATCTATATTCCAGTTCAATCCTGTACATATCCTTTCGCCAAGGACAACCGAGAATCCAGAGATACCAAAGAGCATACCAATGAATAGTGCGAGGACAAAGGCTGGGATTATAGGAATGCCTATAATGGAAATAACAAAGAGTAGAATCAATGGGACAAAAAGTATTTCAATACCGATGCCGATAGCGATACAAGCCCAGATATTCTTTTTTATTTTGTTGCCTATTTTTTCTATCGCTTTAGGGAAAATCAAAAGCAAGAGGAGATTCAAAATATACATTACAATGATAAATGCGATTGATGTAACTATGTGCAATCCAGATCCCAATATGCACGGATTTTGCCTTAATCGTAACAACCTGCTGAGCCTTGGCATAATTTTGTCAATCTTACCGATATCAACGGTAGTTATCTGTCCTTCAACAACTGCGAAGTCAGAGCGGTCAACACTCCCACCAACGATTGCTATATCACCCATAACGACCGAACCTGAATCAAGAATGACTGTCCCGCCAGCAACAGCAATGTCGCCATCAATTGTTCCTTTATTTTTTACCGAGCCACCAGCAACTGCCGCATCACCGGTGATCTTACCATAATTTTCAATCTCACCACCAAATACTGCAACATCACCATCTATGGTCCCATTAACCGTTACTGAACCACCCATCACCGCAAGGTCGCCATCAATCACACCATCAATCATAGCATTCCCACTGCTCACCGAGACATCTTCTCTTAGTGTATCACCTGATTTTAAATGATAATCACCGGAAAATTTATATGCACAGGGCTCTGATTGATATTGAGTATCTACCGTTAACAATATAAGAATTGTTATAAATTCTATCATTATGCCTCCATCGTTAAAGATTTTTTCCAGATATTGTTAAACAGGAGCACGAGCATTCCCGTTCCGAAGAATAAAACAACAAGGCGCACCAGAAAACCGAGATATGGAATTAATGAGACCAGACTTATTATTATTATGCCGACAAGGAATGAGATGAATGGTGAAATAGTTCCTTCTTTTTTTATCAATTTGATAAGGAACTCACCAAATCCAGTGGCAAAGACTATACCTGATAAATACACAAGGGTCAAAAAGACAAATAGACAGAATACTGAAACTGGAATGCCAATAATGGTTATCAGTGTTATAGCCATTGCTACAGGAATGATAATTATTGTAAGGAAACCAAACCCGAGTGCTTTCCAGGTAGAATTTTTCAAGATTTCATTTGTTTTTATAATAAATCGCTTGAACAGGGCAATTAATATTATGCCAATGATTAACTTACTTATGAAAAATATAGTTTTTAGAGCCGTACCCAATCCGCCTTTTCTTTGTTTTGACTCTCTTCCTTCTGCCCTTTGGTAATCAATTTTGCCTAAAATCTGTGCATCAGGGGCAATATTGGGTTCCTGTTTACCTTTGATCAGCAGGTCTCCAATAACAATTGAGCCTGATTTAATATTAGCATTATTTGCTTCAATATCTGCACTGCCTATTTTGCCGCTTAGATTGAATCTCCCCATACCACCTTTTACTTTGCCCTTGACTTCACCGTCAATATTTATTTCTCCACCAAATGCGAACAGGTCTTTTTTAATTAAATTCGTTTTTTCAGTTTTGATCTGCCCACCGAAAAACAAAAGGTTATTTTCAACATTACCATCAGCCTCAAGGGAACCGCAGAATGCCCATAAACTCCTACAACTTTTTGCATTGATCCTTATTTCAGAACCGGCAGTATAAATAGAGCCATTTATTTCGCTTTTTATATGTACTTCCTGGGCAAAGGCAAATACATCGCCGTTAACCTTTCCTTCAATCTTTACTATTCTGCCCGCAGCGATTAAATCATCATCAATGACTTCGTCGGGGCCAATGATTATTTCGTTACCCCTTTTGAATACCAATGCACCCCCCGGGTTTGTTAAACCAATGATTAAAGCAAAGATAAAAATAATTTTTGGTGTTTTCATAATACCTCCCTGGTTTTTAATATTTTCCCAATGGTGTAAAATATAAACAAACTAAGCAAAAAGCCAGTAAAGATTACAACCTGGTTAAACTTTAAAAAAGATGAGGCAAGGAGAAATAATCCGTTTCCAAATGGCTTTATCTTGTCAAAAATATAAACAAGCCCAGGTAATGTTAGAATCAGTTTTGAAAATAGATAATTGGGAAGTGGGGTGAATAATAGAATAGCAAGTCCAATTAAATATATGCTTCCGAAAGCAGGAATTGCTTTATACCAGATTTTATGCCTTTTGATATTTATCGCGGAAATAATACGGGTATTGAAATCAACCCTTGGGAAGAATTCGGTCAAGTTGAAGATATCTTGCTTTATCCTTTCCATTTCAAGATAAAATTCCCTGCATTGGGAACATCTTCTTATATGCTCAAAGAGCTCTTTTTCTTCTTCTGTTGTTATCTCTTTATCCAGTCTCTTATGGATAAGCCTTTCTATCTCTTCATGCCTCATCAATAAGTAATACGCAAAATCCTCAAAAAAGTTTCACCCCAAATCAACCCCATTGATTTTTGGCAGAATATCTTTATTATTATATGTGGCATATACTGAAAAATTTGATATTATTGTGGTTGGGGGTGGGCATGCAGGTATTGAGGCATCCCTTGTTTCAGCCCGCAGTGGTTTTAATACCCTTCTTTTAACCTTAAATATAGATAATATTGGTCAAATGTCCTGTAATCCCTCAATCGGTGGTCTTGCCAAAGGGCATCTTGTGAAAGAGATTGATGCACTGGGTGGAGAGATTGGTTTTCTCGCTGATAAAACCATTGTTCAGTTCAGAATGCTTAATCGTTCAAAAGGTCCTGCCGTATGGTCTCCAAGGACGCAGAATGACCGGATAAGATATAAGCAAGAGGCACTTAACACGCTCGTTAATCAAAAGAATCTTACGATAAAACAGGAAGAAGTAATTGATATTTTGGTGGAAAAAAAAGAGATAGTAGGGGTCAGGACAGGCATTGGAAATGAATATCTTGCCAGGGCGGTTATCATTACAACAGGAACATTTTTAAATGGTCTGATGCATATAGGACTTGAAACCTATCCTGGGGGGAGGCTTGGTGAACCAAAATCAGGCAATTTGAGCCAGTCATTAATAAAATTGGGCTTTAATCTTGGTAGGTTGAAGACTGGGACATCCCCAAGGGTAGCAAAGAATTCAATAGATATATCAAAGATGGATATTCAGAATGGTGAAGAACCAATTGAACCATATTCATACAGAAGTTCTGAAATAAGGATTAAACAACTGCCATGTTATATCACAAGGACGAATGAAGAGACCCATAAAATTATAAATAAAAATCTTGATCGTTCACCACTCTACACAGGCAGAATTATCGGAATAGGACCAAGATACTGCCCATCAATAGAGACAAAGGTGGTAAGATTTTCAGACCGTAATTCCCATATTGTTTTCGTAGAACCCGAAGGATATGACTCGGGCGAATATTATCTTAATGGATTATCAACATCCCTTCCCTATGATGTTCAGATTGATATGCTCCATTCAATAAATGGACTGGAAAATGCAATAATCACCAGGCCCGGTTATGCTGTGGAGTATGATTTTGTCTATCCGATACAGTTATATCCAACACTGGAGACAAAGTTAATCAAAAACCTTTATTGTGCTGGGCAGATAAACGGCACATCAGGATATGAAGAGGCAGGAGCCCAGGGATTTATTGCCGGAATAAATGCAGTCTTGAAATTGCGGGGTAAATTACCTTTCATATTAAAAAGGTATGAGGCATATATTGGAGTATTGATTGATGACCTCGTTACAAAGAATACCATTGAGCCTTATCGGATGTTTACATCCCTCGCCGAACATAGATTGATATTGAGGATTGATAATGTGTATGATAGACTTATGCATTATGGGGTTGATTTTGGACTTATCAATATTGATTTTTATAAAGAAGTTCAAAGCGAAAGGGAAATGATTGATAGAACGATTGAGAAGTTAAAAAAGTCAATAATAAAGCCGGAAATTATGAATCCGCTTTTGATTGCAAAAAATGAAATGCCTGTTCCTGAAGAAGGGGGAGGGATAAGCTTATTACAGATTTTGAAGAGGCCCGGGATTTCCTGGCAGGATATATTTGCCTTTTTAAGTGAACAGGTTGCAGAAAAAATTGGTTTAAGGACCGAGATTGAAGTTAAATATGAGGGTTACATAAAACGCGAACAGGAAATGATTGAGAAACTTAAAAAAATTGAAAATATTGAAATACCCGAAGATTTTGACTACAATGCAATTAAAGGTTTATCAAATGAGGCAAAAAGTAAACTCAACCAAACCAAACCAAAGAATCTTGACCAGGCATCACGGATACAGGGAATAAGCCCGGTTGATATATTGACAATTTTAATAAATTTAAAAAACAAAAAGGGAGAAGAATAGAAAATGAACGAAGAGATAATGCACTTTCTTGAAAAGAAAATGTTTATTGTTGATACAGCACAGGGTGTACAGTTTATTGCGTTTTATGGCAAAATATACGAACCACTTGAGCAGACGATTGAAGAGATAAAAGATTTTTGTTCTCAGTATGACTGCACTCCTTTATTCAGCCAAGAAGGTATGTATCATAAAGTGACTATAGGTGTTTTTCCTAAAATTGTTGATAAACCTAAGATATGGCTGAATGTTTTGTTATTTGTAGCGACAATTTTTACTACACTTCTTGCTGGCTCATTCAACAGCGGGGGTAATCCCCTGACGAACTTTTCAGATATTTTTTTGGGTATTCCATTTTCATTCTCGCTTATGGCAATCCTTACCTGTCATGAACTTGGACATTATTTTATTTCAAGAAGATATGGGCTGGTTACGAGTCTGCCTTATTTCATTCCTGTTCCATTCCATTTTTTAGGCACATTCGGTGCCATCATTAGAATGAAATCAATCGTTCCTTCAAGAAAGGCATTGCTGAGAATTGGAATGGCAGGACCATTATCGGGATTTTTCGTTGCACTGATTGCCTCAATAATTGGTATCATGCTTTCTGAGGTTAAACAAGCGCCAGCTACTGGAACTTATTTAAGATTGGGCGATTCATTATTGTTTTTTGTCTTGGGGAGAATATTTCATCCTTCAATACCGGAAGGTATGGATATATTTTTACACCCAATGGCATTTGCAGGCTGGATTGGATTTCTGGTTACATCAATGAATCTAATGCCAATTGGTCAGCTTGATGGTGGTCATATAGCCTATAGTGTTTTATTGAAAAATCAGAAAAAACTCTATTTACCTCTTATTATTGTACTAATTGGATTTGGAATCCTCTGGCAGGGATGGATAATTTGGGGCTTGCTTGCTTTTATACTTGCCCGCAGAGAGCCTCTAATACAGGATGCGTTAACACCGCTTTCAAAGAAAGAAAAAATATATGCATTAATCGCATTGATTGTATTAATACTTACCTTTATCCCCCAGCCTTTTTCAATATTTTAAAGGGGATTATTCTTTTTTTCTTATTTCCCAGTATGTGCCGACTAAAAACCCAATTACTATCAAAAATAATATTAATAATGTACGCCAGAACCCAACCGTGGCTAAAAATATTCCAAAAACACCAGCGATAATTGCACCGAGTATGCCTTTGTTCAATCTCTCCATCATACGATATTCTATTCAAATTAACATAAATGTCAAGGTAGAATGTATCTGAGTTCTCTCCATCTCTTATACAATACTTTTTTCAGGTTCAATAAAATCTATTGAAATTTCGTAAAGCTGTAGTGGCAGACCTTGGTCTGCAATAAAGATTGTTGTGGCAGAGTTTACTCTGAAATAATCAATGTTGAGCAATCTCAACCACTACAGGATGTTGGAATGATTGATGGTATTTGCGGTCTGCCGCGTTTTATGACGGATTGGTCTGCAAATATTTAAAAGCGGAGTGAACTCGGCTTCTACATTAATAATCAATCGCAGTTTAAAACTAAAAATTATTTGAACAAAAGTTGACTAAGGAAATGTAGAAGAAGTTTTACTTGCTTAAATCATAAAGATATGCAGATGCACCTGATGTGGTAAATGATGCAACCTGATTGCCGATTAGATTTAAATAACTTAAAAATATTTTCTCTTCATTACCCCCTAAATGTGTAGCGATGTGTGAAAATATAAACCAGACCCTTCTGTTGCCTTTTAATTTTTCCAAATCGCGATAATATCCAGTCCAATCATTCCGCGATTCAATCCCCAATATATAATCCTCGTGAAAATCTGAAAATCTGGTCTGATAATATCTGAATGCATTTACTGCCCCATAATATACATAAATTTTATCCTGTTCTTTCCTATTCTTTAAGAGGTATTCCAACACCGATCTTAACTCTTCGGGTGCACGGGGTTTGATAAGATGATAGCATGAATTCAATGCTGGGTAAATAAACAATATCAAAGAGATTGATGTTGCAATTGGTGTTGAACTCTTTTTTACTATGTTGTACATTAAGGTAACACCAGCACTAACAAAGATTGATAAAATTGGTGCGATAAATAGTATCACCCGACCTTCAAATGGATAGAGTCTAAGAATAGAACAAAGGATAGTAATAATAAAGGGAATAATAATGATTAATGAGGCGATTTTTTTGTTTCTATAAAAATAAATAATACCAATTATGAAAAATAATATTGCAAGGAAGATATCGTAAATAGAAAAACCCCCAGGATTTTTAAAAATTCTGACCAACATATAAATTATTTGATATACTTCAGCTAATGACTTAGGTGGGAATGGAATAAAATCATTTTGCCAGAAATCCAGTAATTCTTTATGTGTTGTATAGTGGCGGAGACAAAGAAAATAATTTGAAGTAAGGCTTAAAAAACCAATCGCTCCAGCTAACATAATAATCAAGAATGCTTTGTAATCTTTATTTTTTATTATGTAAATTAACAGGATGATGCCAGTGCCAATGAATACAAAGACTGCAGGAAAAGAAAGCCAGATGGTGATGGCACCGATAATCCCATAGATTATCAACATTGCAATATTCAGGTTATCTCTAATTGTAATTAATACAAGAAAGATTAGTAATAGAGAAAAGAATACATCGCTTGAATATGGTTTTACTTCCGAAGAAAAATAGATTAAATAATCATTTAAGACAAAAAAGGCAAGACCAAAAAGTGTGATTTTATAGTCGCCAATTATTTTTAAAATTTTGTAAAAAAGGAAAAGGGCTAAAATGCCAACAATTAGCGGGAAGATTCGTAATGCATATTCATTATTGCCAAATATATTCACACACAATTTCTCTATATAAAGAAAACCGATCGGCGCTGCCTGGACATAATCAAGGGGTTTAATCAATGTTTGATAAGAGCGTTCTATAATATTCATTGCCAATGGTGCTTCACCTTCAGTGAGAGAGCGGTTGAAGATATATTGTGCGAGACGGAAAATGGAACCGATTGTAATTAAAATACAGGGTATAAATTTCTTATATTTTTCAAATTTAAAATCCATTGGAAATTATAGTTAATCATATAAATATGTCAATCTATTTGTGCCACTAAATGAGATTTAAAACGACCGCCACATGAATTATTGGATACCCTGCAAGAAGTTAAAATACTTTATTGACTTTCTTAGTTGAATGATTAATATTAAGATAATGATTAATGGACACTTTTTTTTGTGGTTTTTCTGCATACTATTGAAAGGACAGGACCCATTAGGAAACGATATCTCGGGTGACCAGCAAATAGGCATAGTGAATCAGTTTTTGCAAAAACCGGTTGTGGTCCGTGTTGTTGATGAAAAGGGCAGAGGGGTTGAGAATGCAAAAGTGATCTTTGCAGTTCTCAAAGAACCTTTAGAAAATAATCTTACAAGTAAATTTGCGGTTATACATCCTGAGACTACATACACTGATAAAGATGGTTTTGCAAAAACTTTTATAAAACTCGGGGGTGCCCGGGGTGATTACTACATACTTGTTAGAAATAATAACGACGCTCTTATATTCCATTTTACGGGTATGGAACAAGACTGGGTATTGGTAATGATAATTTCTATAATTGGAGGACTCGCTCTTTTTATATTTGCCCTGAGTTATGGTAGCAAAGGGTTGATTCGGGGGCTTGGTTCCAAGACGCGAGATCTATTATTCAATTTCACAAATCGTCGTCTGACTGCTCTGGTAAGCGGATTTTTTATTACGGCTATTTTTGGTTCCTGTACTGCAACTGCATCATTGTTGATAAAGTTTGCCTCAGCGGGTGTTGTTCCAGTGATGTCTGGACTTGCGGTAATGCTCGGTGCGAATGTGGGTGCCACAATAACAATTCAATTTCTTGCTTTCAATATTATGAACTATTCACTTTTAATAGTTACTGCTGGTGTGCTCCTAAGATTATTATTCCCAAACCTCCGAAATCTCGCTCAGTTTATTTTTGGTATCGGTTTATTATTCTTCTCATTAAAGATTATTTCTACAGGCATTGTAAATGTAAAATATCTATCAGGATTTACTAAATCAATTGTAAGTTTGAATAATGCCCCGATTCTTGCAGTTTTGATCGGCACATTGCTTTCGTTCATATTTCGTTCGAGCACGGCAATTATTGGTTTTATTCTTGTTCTTGTATTTGAATCCGCGATATCTACCATTTCTGCATTTAATCTGGTGCTGGGAGCAAATCTCGGAACAACGATACTTCACATGCTCATTGCAGATTCAGTTAATGCGAGAAGGATTGCTCTGGGAAACTTCATCTTTAAACTGGTTGGTGTTATAATATTCGTATTATTAATTGATTATATCGGATTTATATCCTTCGGTGGCAATAGTGCAAGACAGATTGCGAATTTCCATACGATCTTTAATATTTTTATTGCACTTATTTTTCTGCCTCTCCTCAGTCCATTTAATAAGTTGCTAAATTATCTTGTTATTGAAACAAAGCACGAAATTTTAAAAACTAAAAAACTTGATCAGACATTCCTTGATACACCATCAATTGCAATCAGTCAGGCATTGAAAGAAATTATGGATATGGGTGATAAAACGGTTAAGATGCTTGAGGATTCAATAAAGGTCTTTGAAAAGAGGGATATTGTTTTAAGGAAATCAATTATTGAGGCAGACGATGAGATCGATCGTATAGATGAATTGGTAACTCCTTATCTTTCCCGACTGAATCCTGAAGAGATGGACCAAGAACTTAGAAAAATGCAAATTGGTTTGCTCACTGTTACTTCAGAACTGGAACATATCGGCGATACAATTTCAAAAAATTTAATGAACTACGCAAAAAAGCAGATAGATGAAGGCATGGAATTTTCTCAAGAGGGGTTGGCGCAAATCAAAGAATTCCACAAATTTGTTCTGGATACTTTGAGAATGTCAATTTCCAGTATGGCAACCAGGGATCGGAAATTTGCTCAGGAAGTTTTCTCAAGACGCGATAAAGGATTAAAAATGGCTAAGGAATTTGAGATAAAACATATTGAGAGATTACACCGCGGATTGAAAGAAAGTCTTGAAACTTCAACTATCCATCTTGATATATTAAGCGACCTCGAAAGAATCAACTTTCATGCAACTGAAATTGCTAACGCAGTTATGGGTATTTTATGAATACTAAAAACTATCTTTTAATGGCATTTATTTTGCTCTGTTTATTGGGCATATTTCTGATTTTCAGCATAATAAACAACCAGCGCACTATGCTTGCTTTTTTCAAAGACGAAGCCCGTTCATTTTTAACACTGATTGCACTTGCTCAGGAGCACTCCATCTTTGCGGAGGCAGAACTTGAAGATAAAATTACTGATAATCTCATTAGCATAATAAATTATCTCAACGAAATTGGTCTAAAAAAAGACAACCTTGATAAAGTACGACAGAATTTTAATCTAAGTTCAATAGTGATTTATGATTCAATAAGGAAAAAGGATTTATTAAAGTCGGGCAATCCATACGAAATTGATTACAAAAGTTTTAAGGAAGGGGATAGGATTAAATATTATTATTTCACAATACTTAACGAAAAATTTATTCGTTTTATTTATAAAACTGAAAGGGTTGTATTCCAGATTGAGTTATCCGCCGAGGAGATAAAAAAATTCAGTCAGGAGTATGGTATCGGCAAGATTCTCAATCAAATGGCAATAAATCCAATTATCAATTATGTTGCGCTTCAAGATTTACAGGGAATTATTTTTGCTACACCCAATGTTAAAGTAATGCCCAGGATACAGAGCGATTCATTATTATTGAAGGCATTTCAAAATGGAAAAGAAATATCACGTATAACAAATTTTGAAAACAAGAAAGTGCTTGAAATTGTCACCCCGTTTATCGTTGAAAAGGAAATTATTGGACTTCTACGCATCGGTATGAATTTAGATAATTATTATCAGTATCTTAATAGTACCTATATTCAATTGGGGCTTTTATTTGTGATATTGTTCGGTGTTGGTATTGCTGTATTTACAATTTTCATAAAGCATCAGGATTATCAGATGCGTGAACAATTCTTCTCTCATATACTCGGCGCGATTGATGAAGGTATTCTGCTTCTGGATGTTAAAGGAAATATCAAAGGTGCCAATAAAATGTTCGGTAAAATTACTGGTGTGCAGGAATCTGAAATATTAAATAAGCAATATAATGTAGTATTTAGAGGAGATCCTTTTTTACTGCAAATCGTTAAGGAAACAAATAATTTTGTTGAAGAGGAAAGGGAAATCTTCAATAAGGTTATAAAGTATGCCACATATCCACTTTATGATAGAAACAAAAAATTTTTTGGAACAATATCAATACTACATGATGTCTCAGAAATTCGAAAAAGAGAAAAAGAACAAAAGGAGAAAGAGCGATTGACTTTTCTTGGGAATCTTGTTGCAAACTTTGCACATGAGATAAAAAATCCATTGAATGGTCTGGCAATTGCAGCCCAACGCTTACATAGAGAATTTCCTTCACAGGGTGAATCTTATAATCAGCTCATTTCTGCAATCATCAAAGAAATTGATTCAATGACAAGAATCCTTAATGATTTTTTAAGCCTGGTGCGACCGCAGATAAAGGAAAGTCAGGAATTTGATCTGAGCCGATTAATAAAAGATATGGAGATTTTAATAAATGAACAGACAAAACAAAAAAATATTAAATTCAATATTGATATAGAAGAGGGGGTGATTATAAAGGGAAATATGGAAGATATAAGGCGTGCATTAATGAATTTACTACTCAATGCAATTGAGGCTGTTTCTTCTGTACCTAAAATTGATTCCCAGATCGGGATCTCTTTGAAAAAAGAAAATGGGCATGCTTTAATTAAGGTATATGACAACGGACCAGGAATACCTGCTTCTGCCCTTGATAAAATTTTTGAACCATATTTTACAACCAAAAAAGGTGGGACCGGACTGGGGCTGTTTATTGCGCACAAGATAGTAAGTGAACATAATGGCACCATAAATGTTGAGAGTAGCAAGGAAAAGGGCACCGTATTCACCATCAGGTTAAATATTTAAAAAGATATAGGAATTCTTGACTTTATTTTAAAAATATGGATAATAATGTGATTGCAAGGAGGCTATATTATGAAATATTTTCTGATTGGTTTAATGCTATTTACATTTGTATACGCTATGGGTGGTAAGGCTGAAGTGCCACAGAAATTTGATGAAATTGTGCAGGGTAATAATCGTTTCTGTTTTAATCTTTATAAGAATTTGACTGAAAATGAAACCGGGAATATTTTTTATTCACCATTCAGTATTACAATGGCAATAGCGATGGTCTTTGAAGGGGCAAAGGGTTGGGTTAAAGGTGAGATGTATGAAGTCTTTAAATTCCCTCTGGATGAGAAAAATCGTCGGGAAACTTTTCTATCCCTTTATAAACAAATTAATAAAAAGAATGCAAAATATAGATTACATATTGCTAATGCCTTATGGATTCAAAAAGACTACCCATTTTTACCTGAATATTTGAAGACGATTCAAAAATATTACGATGGTTATGCACGGAATGTGGATTTTATAGGAGCAACCGAACAAACGCGCCAGATAATCAACAAATGGGTAGAAGATAAGACCAATCAAAAAATAAAAGACCTCTTCCCACCAGGTTCAATTGACCAACAATCAAGATTGGTGATTACCAATGCGATATATTTTAAAGGGCAGTGGCTCAAGCAATTTGATAAATCATTAACAACCGAAGAAGACTTCTGGGTTAACGAGTCAAAGACAATAAAAGTACCGATGATGAAGAGAATAGACCCGGAGACCAGATTTAATTATGCTGAGACAGATGAACTGCAAATTCTTGAATTACCTTACGAAGGAAATGATTTATCAATGGTCATATTACTGCCGCGCAAGAATGATTTGAAATTAGTTGAGAAAGAGTTATCTCAAGAAAAATTTGAAGAGTGGAAAAAACTTTTGTCTGAGACAAGGGTTGAAGTATATTTGCCCAAGTTTACTTTCAAAACGAGATATACCCTTACACCCAACTTATCACAACTTGGTATGCCCAACGCATTTTCCCCTCACTGCGACTTTTCCGGTATAGATGGCACAAAAAATTTATATATCCGTGCAGTTGTCCATCAAGCTTATGTTGATGTCAACGAAGAAGGGACTGAAGCTGCAGCAGCAACCGGTGTAGTGGTTGGTATTACTTCAGTGGGTCCAAGAATTCCTGTGTTTCGTGCTGATCATCCATTTATTTTTGTGATACAAGAAAAAAATACCGGTAATATACTTTTCATTGGCAGGGTTGTTGAACCAAAAGCATAATGTTAGATGTTAATTTTAAGAGAGAAAATTAATATTGATGAAATTAAACGAATTGCTCAGGAGACATTTGGAACTGTAGTGAAAGCAGTTGTGGATGTGGAAAAGGGTATAATGGCTATCGGAGCTGAACTTCACGCCGATGAAGAAGCCGAGTTGCTTGCGATTGGGTCAAAACAAGAAAGTCTCTGGGGCATAAATATCTATCCTGATGCCGAAAGCGAAAGTTTTATTGAATTTGATTCGTTGATAAAATTGCGGCCTTCACAGGGTAACAAAACGCGCGGTGTTGATAATCCAGAAATAAGAAAAAGAATAATTGAGATTGTAAATAGTTTGATAGCAAGATGAACTACCAGCATAAGGAACTTGCTCAGGGGAAATGGTTCCAATTTTCTTTTATTGAACAGATGGCACATATTGGTAGTGAGGTTAATAGAGCGATTAACTGGCGTGAGAAAAACCGTGAATACAGTATAAAAGCGACAGAAAGGGCACTGGAACTTATTGATTTGACGATTATTGATCCTAAAAATAAAAGACGTTTAAAGGAATTAGTACGATTGCGTGAGGTGCTTGTTGATTATTTTTATTTTGATAATCAATATGGTTCTTCTGATGAGTTGTGGCAGAGTTATTTTTATCCGTTTTTTTATGCTGCAAGAAAGGGAAAATGAAGGTTGGAATAATCATTGCATCAGAAAGGAAGAATGGTAATTGTGACTTACTCGCAAGGTACTCGGAAAAATATTTAAGAGAAAAAGGGGTTACGCCAAATCTTGTATATCTAAAAGATTTTGAGATAAAACAATGTCAGGGATGTATGTCCTGTGTTTTTAAGAACGCAAAATGTAAAATTGATGATGACCTTTATAAACTTGCCGAAAAGATTATAAATACTGATGGTTTAATCTTATTTGCACCAACCTATGTATTAACAATTCCGGGTAAATTAAAAATTTTTCTTGATAGATTTTTGTGCCTTTACCCATTGATTAAAGATAGACCTGAATGGCCCGCAATAAGTATTGGTGTGGCATCACCGATTGACTGGAATCAATTCCAGCTGTCTTTGATGAATATTTTCTTGCTGGCATTGGGTTGTCGGATTGTTGGTAGTTTTTTCATATACGGTGCAGGACAGGGAGAGGTATTGCTGGAAGATGGGATAACCAAGATTGAAAAATCAATTAATAGACTGATTGATTTTAAATGCGAGCCTTTTGCTTCAGTCGTTTCAAAATACTGCCCAATAGATTTTTGTGATATTTTCCAGCGTATAAAAGGTGATTTATATCGCTGCCCGGTATGTTTGACGACTGCGAAAGCGGTTGAAGATGGATTTTATTTTGATGCAAAGGATTTGAATAAACATCGCTGGACCAAAGAAAAAATGGAAGAACATTTCAAAGATTGGATTCTCAATACAAAAGAAAGATTCCGTAAATTGCTTCCGGAGATTCATAAGAAGAAAAGAAATTTAGGGCTCTGTTAACCGGGATAATGACCTTGGTGATTTAGCAATATAAAATTACACACTTAAGTCTGAAAGTAACAATTGACATATAAAAAATATTGACTATAATTAAACAAGTGTTATAAATAAAAGGAGGTTAAATGAAACGCAACATTATAACGCTATTCGTTGTTATTGCTCTGTGCACTGCTTATTCTAATAATCAGGGTGCATACGGGCTGTTTCGTACTGAGTCTGCCTGGAATGGCGGTGCCGGGCATTTTCACATCGGTTGGTTCGCACGCTATTTCACAGAGACAAGGGATGTCGCAATTATCGGGGAACCGGCAGGCGAAGCGGTTCATGGAGGTGGTGATATGTTTTTTGGTCTTGGTTATGCGATTACCGATAACCTGGCATTCAATATTGCGACTTCATTACATGGAGACGGTGTTAACTATACCGCAACCGATTACAATCGGGCAAGTTTGGGCTGGGGTGATACAAAGCTTGGTTTGAAACTGAGCCTTGGTAAAGAAAACTTTGCCTGGGCAATCGGACCGGTTTTATCATTGCCTACCGGTTCAGATCGGGGGACAAGTCTTGAACAGAAAAACTATCCCATTTTCGGCGAAGCCTATGGCAATGATGGTGGGGTCTTTCGTTATTTCTCGAGCGGTGCCATAGATTACGGTGTATTGATGGGACTTTCTTTTAAGTCAAAAATGATGACCCTTGATTTGAATGGTGGTTATATTGATAAAAATAAGAATGATGATGAAATGGGCTGGCGCAATAATTACACTATTTATCGCGCGGCATTGAGCTGGGATCTCGGCAAAATTACTCCGTTTATTGAAGTCGGTGGAATTGATTTTTGTGGTGAAGACCAGTTCTTTACATTTATTGATGATGATGCAATCTTTGGCGCGAATGAGGTCTATTATACCCCTGGTATCAGTTTCCGACCTGGTAGATTCAGTTTGAATCTTGCAGTTGATATTCGCGCCTGGGAAGGATTAAATGACCGCGCATTCCCAACCGCATTGACCGACAGCACAAATATTACCACCGGCTGGGGTGTTGCACCACCCTGGGCAGTGATTGCAGGATTTTCTTATTGTGTTGATTTCAAACCAGAAGGTCCCAAATTGGCTACTATCGCCGGAACCATTGTTAATGATAAGACAGATGAACCCCTTATTGCTAATATATCATTTTACCGCGATGGTTCTCTTGTTAAATCCATTACTTCAAATACCTTTGGTCAATTTGAATTAAAGGAACTTGAACCCGGTAATTATCGCATTGTCGCATCACTTGATGGGTTTTATGATGAGTCAATTGAATTACTGGTCAGCGCCGGAGAAAAAATACCTTTGAGTTTGAGATTGAGGCCGGTACCGACAGAAGGTGAACTGACAGTTAATGTGATTGACCTCTCAACCCGCCAACCAATGGTTGCAAAAGTTACTATCGGTGATGTTGTAGAAGAAATGACATCTTCAATGACCAAGACATTAAAGGCAGGCACATATACGATAAAAGCAAGTGTCACCGATGAGAATTATCTACCTTATGAGAGAACGGTTACAATAGAAGCGGGCAAAAAATTAGAACTGGAAATTGCACTTGTGAAGAAAGAATTCAAAATTGTATTGCCAGAAATTTATTTTGAAACGGCAAAGTCCGAGATAAAACCTGAATCGTATCCAGTCCTTGACGATGCCGCGAAAACAATTGCCAAGATCTTTGCAGGGAATGCAACCACAACTATTGAAGTTCAGGGTCATACCGACAGCAGAGGTTCTGATAGTTACAATCTTAAACTATCTCAAGATAGGGCAAACGCAGTCAAAGATTATCTCGTGACCAATCACAATCTGGATGCGAATCGTTTAATTCCCAAGGGATACGGTGAATCCAAACCGGTTGTGCCGAATACTACACCTGAGAATATGGCAAAGAATCGCAGGGTTGAATTTGTGATAATTAAATAATAATCCACTCATATTTTACAAAAGGGGAGGTATAATACCTCCCCTTTTTGTAGTTTAAATTCCAAGGAGGTTCTATGTTTTCTGAATTCAAAAAATTTGCAATGCGGGGTAATGTCATTGACCTCGCCGTCGGTTTTATTATGGGCGGTGCCTTTGGCGCGATTGTAAACTCGCTGGTGAATGATATCATTATGCCGCCTATAGGGTTGCTGCTGAATAAAGTAGACTTCTCAAATTTATTCATCAATCTTTCTGGACAACCGTTTGCGAGCCTTGCTGAAGCAAAAAAGGCGGGTGTGCCAACAATAAACTATGGTCTGTTTTTAAACACGGTAATTAATTTTATAATCGTTGCTTTTGCATTGTTCTTAATGATTAAGCAGGTTAATCGCTGGACTGCACCTAAACCCCAAGCACCTCCACCCCCGACGACCAAGGAATGTCCATTTTGTTTTACGGCTATCCCCATAAAAGCAGTGCGCTGCCCTAATTGCACATCTGAATTGAAAGAATAAAATTGATGTAGGACAAGGCTCCAGTAATTTTCTCCGTAGGGCAAGGCTTTCTTCAAGAACCGATGGTTCTTTCAGAACCAGAGGTTAGCCTTGCGAACAAAGGAGCTATTTATGCTTAAACATTCATTAAAAACCGGATTTAGTTTTGGCTCAACATCAGGAATAATAACAACCCTTGGGTTAATGGTAGGACTCCATTCAGGAACCCATTCAAAAATTGTGGTTATTGGTGGTATCCTGACAATTGCAATTGCCGATGCATTTTCTGATGCCCTCGGTATTCATATTTCTGAAGAGTCCGAAAATAAACATACTACAAAAGAGATATGGGAATCAACGATAATGACATTTTTTGCCAAATTCTTATTTGCCCTTACATTCCTTGTTCCGGTTTTAATCTTCCCTCTTACAACAGCAATCATTGTGAGTGTACTCTGGGGATTGTTTTTGATTTCCCTTTTCAGTTTTATGATGGGCAGGGAGCAAAAGACAAATCCCTGGTCTATTGTTGGTGAGCATTTATTGATTGCGGTGGTGGTCATAGTAATTACACATTTCATTGGTGACTGGATCGCGACATTTAAATGAAAACACCAAAAATGGCGAAAAAGGACTAAAGAGGTCAAAAAGGCGAAAGATGACTAAAGGGCAGAAGGCGATAAAAAGGGTAAAAAAAGGAAAAGAAGGGTAAACAAGGGTGAAGAAGGGATGTTGAATTTAGGTATTTAGGAATTTAGGCGTTTAGGTATTTTTTTCTAAAGGGGGTTACATGGCCACATTCATTTTATTTTTGACCCTGCCCTTACCACAACCTGATACCTTATGGCAGGTAGAGCGGAGATATATTTTTGAAGGTTTGGCTCTCTTGAATCTTTCAAAAATTGACTTAGAATATGATAAACACTGGATACAGGATAGTTTTCGGCTTTCGGTTGTTAAAAATTTAATGGATAAACCAATGTCGGTTCCTGATTATGTTTTATATTCGGGAAACACAATAAAAAATTTAAAAACCCCATCGGATTATATAAAATTTTGTGCTGGAGAGATTATTGGGCAAAATTTATCACGGACATTCAATGTAGGGCAAGGCTTTCTTCAAGAACCGATGGTTCTTTCAGAACCAGAGGTTAGCCTTGCAGAACTTAAATCGGATGATTTTATTACTTTAATAAAAGAGGTTTATACCCTCACAAAAAAACATCTTGATAAGGCATTTATCAAACTCACACCCGAACAAAAAGATAGTCTAATCTACACCGCCCCATCACTCTGGGCAGATGAGGCCGATTCTATTGAGCGTGGATATGCAGGTGCCTTACACAAAGAATTTGGAATTGAGCGTGACACCGTCACCACGCTTGAAACTGTTCAATTATTAAAATTAGCCAAAAAGATAGATATTTGTGAAATACATTGTGCTGGTATCATTCTTGCCCAAGGAATTGAAAAGATAAAAGCGATTGCTGAAAAATTATCTAAGCAAGAAAATCTATCTTACAAAGAGATATCCGGGGTCAAGGGATTTGTTTACGAGACCTTTGAACTACCCGGCGGATTTAAGGGTGTTATTGGTGGTGTTGATGACAATATCTACTACAATGATTTTGCAGTAATCATTGATCTGGGCGGTAATGATACATATCTTGGTCGGTGTGCCGGTGCGGTTGGAGAATTGAATACTCCAGTGAGCTTTGTCATTGACCTTTCTGGAGATGATGTCTATAGGAATTATAACAAACTTGTCAATCAGGGTGCTGGTTTATTTGGTGCAGGGATACTATGGGATATATCCGGGAATGATACATATACTGGATTCCATATCAGTCAGGGTGCAGGATTATTTGGAATCGGTATACTCATTGACGAAGATGGTTTTGATAATTTTCGTGGTGGTTACTTTGTTCAGGGGGCTGGAAATTTTGGCTCAGGGATTTTAGTTGACTATAAAGAAGATGACATTTATCATTCATATTGTTGGGCACAGGGGATGGGCGGTACCTGTGGCTATGGGTTATTATATGATAGAGAGGGTGATGATTTGTATTATGCTGGTGGGAAATATCTCCATATGCCCTTAGACCCTGACCAGTTTCGTTCATTTGCTCAGGGGTTTGGTTTTGGTTGGCGGGATGTAGCATCAGGTGGGATTGGATTTTTGTATGATTGTTCTGGGAATGATAAATATATCTCTGAGGTTTATGGGCAGGCAACCTCATACTGGTTTGCACTCGGTATGCTACTTGATGAACAGGGAAATGATTTATATTCTGCAGCACAATATTCCCAGGGTGCAGGGATTCATTTATCAATTGGTGGACTTGTGGACTTAGAAGGTGATGACCATTATTTTAGTAGATTCGGTCCTGCCCAGGGTGAAGGACACGATGTCGCAGTTGGCTGGCTTTTAGATAAAGATGGTGATGATGTATATTATGCATCGGGTGGACAGGGGATAGGTCTTACAAACTCTGTTGGAATATTTGTTGATACCAGGGGTAATGATGACTACTGTTCAAGGGAAGGAATGAGTCAGGGTGGTGCAAACTGGTCACGGGGGACTGGTGGGATAGGTTTGTTTATTGATTTGCAGGGTGAAGATAGATATGCAGAGAAAGACAAGGGCAAGAATAATCATATCTGGACTTCCGGCACTTATGCCTTAGGAATGGACCTTGAGGCAGTGGAACCCAAAAAAGAACCCTGGGAAGATACCATTACTACATTTCCCGAAATTGATACAATGCAAAGTGATTCGGCAAAGATGGCAAGGCTTTTTTATTATGGCTCTTTGTGGGAGGTCCGGGCGGATATTCCTAAAGCGAAGACCGGCAGAAGAATCATGATAAACGAATTCAAAGAAAGGGCAGTGGAATATATTTTTAAAAACGAAATGCGGACATTTGATGGTCTCAAACTGCGGGCGATTGAAGAAGTTTTCAAGGCATTCAAGGATACCGCTGCTTTTTATTTATACCAGGGTCTGCATAATGAAAATGATACAATTGTGAGGAATTGCATATATCTATTTGGACAACTTGAATACACAAAGGCAAAGGATACATTGAGATTAATGCTTGAAAAAAAGCCCGAAGATAAGGTTGCTGGTGTTTTGATCTATACACTCGGGAAATTGAAGGATACCCTTGCGATTCCAATTTTTAATCAATACTACAGACACAAGAACGAAAGAATGAGACTGCGTGTGGCTGAGGCATTGCAGAATATTAAAGATACCACCGGTGTCCCAATCTTAATAAAACTGCTCACCGATTCTTCTTATGTTGTAAAGATTGCTGCAATGGAAGGAATGGCACAACTTGGAAAGTACGCATTGGATAGGGTAGAAGCAGAACTGAAGAAGGCCAAAAATGAACAACACATTGCCATAATGATAAAAACAATGGCGAAGATATACGCAAAAATGGATAACAAGGAAAAGACAACCGAGTACAAAAAACATCTGACCGAAATTGTAAGACGGTATTTGAAGTCTGATTATCCTGTCTTGAAAAAAGAAACTCAGAAATTCATTGACCTGATTGAAGGTAGGGGAATGCTGGAGCCCGAAGAATTATTTCTTCTGCCAGAAGATATCATGGATTAGAGAATAAATAATGTAGGGCGAGGCTTTAGCCTCGCAAAAATAAATAGCAAATTGTCGAGCAAGCTCGACCACTACAAAACACAAAAATGGAATTAATTGGTAGTCGCAGGCTTTAGCCTGCGGATAAATATGTCTAAATCTCAAGGTATTTCGCACCTAACCCCTTCCCCTTGACAAATCTCAAATTATGAATATAATATTAACATAGAAATGACCTCGGAAAGAGTTTTGAAACAAAAGAATTAAAAGGAGGTCTTATGGCTTGCATAATTGGTATGTTAACCTTAAGTCTCTTTAATGCGGATTTTGCTATAACCAATCTTAATACAATTGAGGTATATCCCTGTGTTGCCTTTGCCAACAATCAATATTATGTCTTCTGGACTGATTATCGTAATTCTTCTTCCTATATGTACGCTTTATACGGGGCAAGGGTTTCGGCAACCGGTACTGTAATAGATTTAAACGGAAAGTTCCAATTTCAGGATAGTTGCTTTACACCGGCAGTAGCATATGATGGAACAAACTTTCTGGTGGTCTGGCGCGAAGGATGTTGAAGTTATGGTGATATCCGCGGAGTGCGTGTCACTCCGACTTGTGACCCATTAGGTTCAGCATTTTATATATATTATGACGGTCCTATACCTGCTCAATATGCTCCAGAAATAACTTTTGGGGGTGGCAATTATTTTGTAGTCTGGCATGACTATCGGAACAATATTTATCAGATATACGGCGCCCGGGTTACACCCGGTGGTTCGGTTCTTGACCCAACAGGAATTCAAATTTCAATAGGCACAAGTCAATACTACTATTATCCTTCAGTCACCTGGGGCGGGACGAGATATTTTGTGGTTTGGGGCGTTTATACTCCAGCACCTTATCATGTCTATGGACGTTTTGTAAATCCAGATGGATCTATGGCGAGCGATACCTTGCAATTAGCCAGTGCTTCAGCAGCTATCTACAATGTAGATGTCGCATACAGTGGAGCTAATTTCATGGTCATCTGGAATGAAACGAGTTCACCATACACTTTGAAAGGTCTGTTAGTTTCAAATACGGGTACCCCTATTGGCAGTCCATTTACAATCGCTTCCCCGGTTTATTATTTTAAGTCTTCGCGCGTTGTGTTTGACGGGATAAATTATCTCGTTACCTATTCGTACCAGGTAGGCGGTATCTATCAGCTTTGGGGTGTCAAATACAATACCAGCGGTCTTCAGGTTGGTTCAGCGTTTAGGATTTCACCGTCAACAAATAATATATACTATGCTGATGTCGTTCCCGGTGCCAATAATCGTTATCTCAATGTCTGGAGTGAATATATTTCATCACAGTATGATATCCGTGGCAATATTGATATTGAAATTGTTGGGGTTGAAGAAACAGAACAAGAAGGGATATCAAAAATAAAGATACCGAGCATTATCAAAAAAGACATAGTGCTCCCAGAATTTTCAGGAAAAACTGTATATCTATATGATGCCAGTGGCAGGAATATTGCCCACACCGATAACGGCTATTTTGACTGTTCAAAATTGCGTTCAGGTGTCTATTTTATTCGATTGCCGGAAGCAGGTACCCACAAGGTAGTTAAGATAGAATAGGGTAAGAGATTTAGATAGATAGAAAGGAGGTGATGGATAACAAAAATAAACATAAAAACTGATAATTAAAGTTTGAAAGGGGGTTTAATGAGAGGAATAATAACAATCCTGTTGTTTATTAGTGCAGTTTCTGCTCAGAATCTCATTACCAATGGAGATTTCGAGCAGGATATAAGTGTAGGGTGGACTAAGGATACTTCAGGTTATTATATCTACATCGACCGTGCTACCACCTATGAACCAGACCCTGATTATGAGCTGCGTGTAGAAAAACAGACGGGCAGTGGCTATGCCCGGGTGAGGCAGATTGTTGATATTCCATCGGTGAATAATGTTACCTTTTCGGTTAAGGCAAAAATTTATGCTTATGATAATAATGCCGATACCCTGACTTTTGCGGCCGCCGCAGTGATAATTGGCTATCGTAATTCAAGTGGTGTTTTGTTAGGTGAGACGCGTATTTGTCAGTTTACTGCGCCCTGTCCATGGCAGAATACGCCAACCTGTCATTTGATTATGGTCAATGATTCTCTATGGCATACTCATTCATTCAGTTTGGCAAGTGAACTGCAGAATTTACCAGGTGTTAATCCAGCAAATGTTCAAAAGATTGAAGTAGCATTTTATGATACTACCGCCCATACTTGCTGAGGGGCTGCACAACTGGCGAAGGTCTTCGCCGATGATGTACAACTCATTTATTTAAGCAATAAACCATTTTTGACCTTAGATAGCACCAAGGTTGTAAACGACAACAATGGCAATGGCAAACTTGACCCAGGAGAGAATGCGGGAATAGTTACCTACATAAAAAATGTGGGAACTGTGGCGGCAACCAATGTTCAGGGGAAATTGCGAACTACTTCTCCTTATATTACAATCACCGATTCCACCTACACCTATGGCACAATGAACGCAGGGGTCAGTGCCAATAATATTTCAGACCCTTATGATTTGTCTGTTCATGCATCAACACCACCGGGTCATATTGCTGAATTCCAGCTTGTACTTACTTCTGCCGAGTCAACCTGGGTAAGGACTTTTTCCTATAGTGTTGGTATGGCACCGGGTACAATTATCTGGGGTCCGAAATATCTTCCCAATTTTCCAAGCACCCAGTTCATTTATGGCCTTGCCTATGACCGACTGGGCGACAGGATATATGTCCTTGACTTTTACTCCAATCAGATAAGGCAGTATTCTTCGGATAGTTTTGTTACATATATGGGCGTAATTACCGGTCCTGAAGATAGTGTGGTTGATATATCCTATAGCAGATATGATGACCGACTATATGTCTGCAATTATCCCCAGAAAATGGTGTGGAAGATTAACAAATCTACCGGTGCAATTCTCAGACAATTCAGTAATCCTGCCCAAGATTATCCTGTTGGTCTTGCTTTTAAACCACCTAATACAATGTGGTACGCAGATAGAAGAACCGCACTTGGTGCAACACAACTGATTTATATCGGTGATACGCTTGGTAGTGCAACTCAATATAACAGTCCGATTCAGGGATATTTGAATACCCGTTGCCTTGCGTATGATTCACTGGGCAATTCTTTCGTCAATGTTCAAACCTGGTTCAATGCAAGCCAGACACTTGATAGTGTCGGTGTTGTTGAATTTCAAGGTCCGCCACCGATATTCACAGGCAAAAAATTCCTTCTCAATTATGGTTGGAACATTCGTGGAATTGAATTTGACCCGAGGGATGGAAATTATTGGGTAACAATCGCTCAAATAAGTGGTACCTATGTCAATCAGGTTGTTAAGGTAAAAGGATTTTATACACCGCTAACTCCAGTTGAGGAGTCAGAAAAAGAGAATGTTGCTTACAGCCGGTTACTGAAAGTCGTACCTAATCCAGTGAAGGATGTTGTAACATTTGAAATTAATGCTACCAATCTGAAGACTAATTACTTGAAAGTTTTTGACATTAATGGCAGGCTTGTTGCAAAGATATCAATCAAAAAAGGTGATAATATACTCAACTGGAATCCACGTGCTGAAGCACTTTCTGATGGTATTTATTTTGTGGTTCTTGAAAAAGATAATGCTATAATAACCCAGAAATTCATCCTGACCCGGTAAAAAAACATATAAATCAGGGCCCCGGCTTAATGCCGGGGCTTTTTATTGTTCAACTTATTTATTGCACTGAGAGATTGGAAAATTAAAAGTTTTTACCCCAGATATTATATGAAACAATTTCTTTTAGATCCTTTCTTGGTCTTGGTTTTATCCCACCGATACCATCTGGTGTAGAAGGCTCTGCAGGATACCCCATTACAACGAGCATTGCAACACGGTAATGGTCAGGGATTTTTAAAATTTTCTTTAAGTGCTTTTCATTGAACCAGCCAATATAACAGGTACCTATACCAAGCTCGGTTGCCTCAAGAACCATATGGGTCATTGCAATTGTAATGTCGATTAAATGATTTTCTCTTCCATAAAGTCCTGCCACGAAATGGGTTACTGCCTTTGTGTAGCAGCCAACAATAACAAGCGGGGCATCTTGGATCCATGATATGATACTCTTCGTGCCAATAACAACCTTTTCCGGGATTTGTTTTATTAGATTTTCGTCATCTACAACTATAAAATGCCACGCCTGGCGGTTGCTTGAAGAAGGGGCAAGCCTTCCAGCCTCAAGTATTTTTAAAATTTTTTCTTTTTCTATCTTTTGTGGTAAAAACTTTCTTACGCTCCTCCGCCATTTGATTGCTTCAAAGACATCCATATTAAAGGTTTATCAATATATCCAAGACATCAGTTAAAGATTTTTCTAACACTATTAATACTCTAATATTCTGATTTTGCAATATTCTATTTCAAAACTATGGCTTTGTTCTATCCATTATCAACTTTTTGAATACCTTAGATGGTTTAAAGAAAGGAACATATCGGTCTGGTAGGGTGAATTCCTTACCCGATTTAGGAGCCCTTGATGTTCTGCCCGGTCTTTTTCTTAATTCAAATGTGCCAAATTTTCTAATTTCCACCCTTTTTTCTTTTATCAAAGTATCTATGATAAGATCAAGGAATGCATCAATAAGTTTTTCAATATCAATCTTAGGGTATATAGAACCAAATTTTGCCGATATTGCTTCAATAAGATATTCACGGCGCATTTTAACCTCCTGTTTATTTACAACCTGCACAGGTTGTTCGCTGACATCCAGTACAGGAACTTCCTGTACTTATCGTTTTGCCATTTGAGCCTGTGCTACGAAAACCAAAAACAGAAATTAATTTTTCTATTTCTTTTCCCTGACATTTGGGACATTTTATATCATCCAGATCACTATTTTTGAAAACAAGTTCTTCAAATTTATTAAAACATTTTTTGCATTTAAATTCAAAGATTGGCATTCAGATTCCGATTTGTTTTTTTCTTCTTTTAAATTTACGTCTATCAGTCCAGGAGCGGCGGTCATTTTTGCTTACTTTTCCTTCCTCAATCAATTTGCGAAATTCATCTTCGATTAGCAACTTTCTTCTCTCGCCTTTTCTCCTCTCTAACTTTTTTCTTCTTTCCATCAAAACCCCTTTTTATTTAAATAGCGGGGGCTGGATTCGAACCAGCGACCTTTGGGTTATGAGCCCAACGAGCTACCGCTGCTCTACCCCGCGATAGCATATTATAATTAAAAAAAAAAGAATGTCAAGGGTTGTATCTTTTGTTATTTTGATAAGTATTTTATTTCTTCAAATTTAAATCGCGAAAAAAAACGAAAATTGACAACAGAATTCAAGTTTTTTTTCATAATTATTAAACCTGCTAATTCACTGAACACCATTGACATAGCAACGCCGCTGCTTTTAAATAAATAACCAAATATAAGCATTAAAATCAAATTTAAAATGGCGATTATAACAATGACATATAAAAATTTCTTTTCATGGTTGAGGGCAATTAATGCATAACCCCAAATGGTATTAAGGGGCGCAATTATAAAATATAGTAATAAAATTCGTAATACCACTGAGCCAGGTACAAAATTAGGACCATATATCAATGTAATAATATTTTTCGCAAATATAAATCCAATAACCGCAATAAATAATGTAATACCTAAGATGAGTTGAGAGAAAAACACAAGGCTTTTTTCTAATTTTGGGGGGTCTTGTTTCGAAAAGGTGGGGAAGAGGAGATAATAAAATGCCCGTTCTATGATTAAAAGTAAAAGTATTATCTTGAATCCAGCACTAAAAAGTCCAACTTCACTATCACTATGGAATATACCCAGAGATATTACGGGGAAGTTGATCACTGCTTGATAAATGATTGTAGCAATACCAATGGGCAGGGCGGCAGTAAGGATTTGATGAAACCGGTGAAAATTGATAGAAAAATATATTTTTTTATATTTGTGTAAAAAAATTACAATCAAAAATAATGTCGCTATAATATAACCACCCAAAAACGAAAAAGGAACGGCAAGAATTTGATTTTTATCTTTAAATAAAATCAATAAAAAAATAAAATAACCTAAATATTGAATTATCCTGCCGCCGGCAACATATTCCATTTCTTCTCTTGCCTGAAATACAAATTCTAAATAAAAGGCATAAGGAAATCCGGCAAAAATGTATAACAAAATTACTTTTTTCGTTATTGGATTACCTGGAATGATAAAGAGGAAAGATAGAAATATACTATAAAGGATTAGTGTTAAAAAAAATCTTACTCCAGTTATTTCGCCGATTATCTGTGTATTGTTGTGGTCCCGCGCGACTTCTCGTGCACCCAATGTGGGTAGACCCATAGTACTGAAAAGTAATAGATAAGTCAAAAATGCAAGACTGTAATTTATTACCCCGAAGCCATCTACACCCAGTTTACGGGCTATATACGCATTAATGATAAAACCCATAAAATGGCTAAAACCTTCTCCAAAAACTAATATGACAAAGTTTTTTGATAATTTTTTAATCATTTACAAAATTTTCCTGGATGCAATTTATTTTTTAGATGTTTTATTTTCGTAAGGACATAGGTTATATATATAGCAGGAAGAACAATTGGGATTTTTTGCAGTGCAGACATATCTCCCAAATAATACGAGTCCATTCGCTATAAATTGCCAATCATTTTTCGGAAAAATTTTTGCCAGATCCTGTTCAATTTTATCAGGGTCTTTTGCCTTGCTGAGTTTTAATCTTTCCGTTGCAACCCGTATTACATGGGTATCAACCACAATTGCAGGTTTATTGAAGGCATTTACCAGGACTGCAGAAGCGGTTTTTCTGCCTACACCGGGCAATTGAACAAGTTCTTCAATTGTTGCTGGAATTTTACCATTAAATTTTTTACATATCGTTTCCGCACATTTCTTTATGAGCTCAGATTTTCTTTTAAAGAAGCCGAGTGGCTTGATTATTTTATATAAATCATTTATATCCGCCTGTGCAAGTTTCTGGGGTGTTGGATATTTTGCGAACAACTGTGGTGTGACTTCATTGACTTTCTTATCGGTAGTCTGGGCAGATAGAAGGACTGCGATCAAAAGTTCAAATTCATTTCTATAATTTAGTTCAATCTTGGGATTTGGAAAATGCCTTTTTATTCCGTCAATTATTTTTTCTGCAAATATTTTTTTATCCTTTTCCATCTTTTTCCTCCATTTCAATTAAACATTGTAATATCTCAAGTTCATTTTTATCAAACCAGATTAAATTACATTCATTACACTCGTCAATCTCAATATGGTATACATAACTATACAATTTACGCACCATCGGTTTACCACATTTTGGGCATTTTCTCTTGTTAACGGTCTCTATGAGCAATTTGAAATTTGGTTTTTTCTTTTTGGCTTCAGCAAGAATAAAAGATGCGATACGTATGGTCTCTTCAGAAAATTCTTTTTCTTCGCGCACAATTATTCTCGGCAGTTTTTCTCTTTCCACAAGTAGCCCATCGCAAAATGCACAACGCCAGACATACAATCCCTCATATTCCTGGACTATTAACCATTCATTACATACCGGGCATATACGTCGCATCTTCCACAGAGGAGTATTTTTTATTTTAAAATAATGGTCTAATGCAGGAATTGATTCTGCCTTTACTATCTGTTCGGTACCTTTAATTTTAACCTCGGTATCAGGGGTTAAAAAGTCTAAAGATTGGAGTTGAAGCAATGTATAAGGTCCAAGCCATCTTTCTTCTTTTTTTATAAAAATTTCAGACTTGGTTGGTTTTGTCTGTTCTTCACTTCGTGGTATTTTATAAATCTCTTCGGTAATCTGGCTTAAGTCAGCGTGCGCCTGGTCAAGGATTAGTTGAAGCCTTTTTGTGAAAGGGGGGTGGGTGGAGAATAAGTTTGCAAAAAAATCTTCTCGCTCTTCAAGTGGATTTGCCTCAGGACTTAAGATAAAAATTGGTGCCAGATAACTTGCAGTCCCACGATAATGGGTTGCTATTTTATAAAGGGCACGGGCGAGACTCAAAGGATTTCTGGTATATTTTATTGCGTTCACATCTGCCCGATATTCTTTTTCACGCGAGATAAAAACATATAGAAGTTGGGATAAAAAACTCATTATTAAAAGACAGATAAATACAGGTAGGAAGACCAAACCGGCCGCAGCGGCATTCTTTTGGCTTTTACTAAAAGGAATATCTTCGTCAGCCCGATTCATTTTGCTGATATTATTTACAATGCCGTTGAGCATTTCATTATATACTCCAAATAGTGAACTTGCTACAGTTGTTAATAATGAATCATTTGATACAATATGTGCCATTTCATGGGCAAGGACTGCCTGGAGTTCATCTCGATTTAATCTTGATATGAGCCCTTCGGTTACACCTATGACATTTCTACCATAAATATCCTGGAGTGCAAATGCATTCATTGCTATAGTTGGAACGATATAAGGTTCAACCGCTATTTTACCTGCAGCAATGCTGATTTCTTCCACAATATTTTTGAAGACATAATGATAACGGTCGTTTTTATCCGGTGGCTTCGCATTAAGCAATTTTAAAATTTTTTCAACAACATTACGATTTGTGTAAAACCAGTGCATGATTGCAAGTATGAGGGCAATAATAAATACGATTAATGTATCCGAGCCGAAGAGATGGAAACGGATATGAGGATTTTCCAGTTGAAGCCTTACATAAATTAAAAGTTTAAATATAGTCCAGATGATAAAAAAAGAAAAAAAATAAAAAAATACAAGAACTCCAAAAATTGCATATATTACAGTTGTCTTTTCTTTTTCAATATCCCAGAATGTTTTTGCTGTAATAGACATTGATAAAGATTAATCAATTTTAGTGTAAAGTCAATAGCAAAAAGGTGCAGGCAACTTTTTGTGTTTCTCTTAAATGTATTTTTTAAGTTGGCTCTTATATATTATTAAAATTTGTAATCACACAGAAAGTTGCCTGCAAATTTTCAATAAATCTGTGCCTGCTCTCTTAAAGCCTGATAGAGTTTTTTGTTTTCTTTTTTCAACCTTTTTTCAACATTCTGGAGACATTTTACAAGGTTTTCAAATGTTAATTCTTTTTGTAAAACAGACACAAGATTTTCTTTGGCTGATTGTATTGCAGATGCTTTTTCTTGGGGAACTACATCCTTTATGATTTCCCATCCGCCATTTGCCGCGATTACTTTTGCCATTAACTGCTTCATTTCTTCTCTTAATAACTGCCAGAGTTCTTTTCCTTGAATATGGGCAATCATCCTGCCCATCGCCAGTGAAACTGAGAGTATCGCATTCATTCCGAGATTTCCTTTTCTCTGCATAATTTCAATGACTTCATCCTGGGAAGCGTTCTTTTCGAGTTTACCTCTGAGGATTGCGGTCTCTTTTTCAAGGTTTAACAATATCTTATCAATCATTGATATTGACTTAAATTCCGAAACCTTTTTGCCGATAAAGTGCGGGGCAATTATTGTCAGGATATTATTGACCGCATTGAGACAGCCTTTCCCTTCATAACGTTGCACTTTCTGCCAGAGCGCTGTCAATTCAGAATCATTCTTCGCAAGGATATCAGATTCTTTGAGCCCTTTCTTGAATTTAAATGTTTTATCAGGTTGGGGAGTAAATAAATCTGAATATTTATCAGTCAGAGAAGAGCGTTCAATTGTACTGTCAACAAGATGGATTGCTTCACCGGTTCCAGCCGATGTACCTAATGGCGTTGAACCCGTCATTTTTAGTATCTTTTTGTATGCTTCGCTGCCTGGAATACCGGCATAAATATTAACACCAACACTTGGAATACCTGCATTGGTTGGCTCCTCATAGGCAATAATATCTGTTATAACGAGATTGTTTAAGAAATTCCTTACATCACCATACTCTTTTTCATCAAACTTTTTATCGCGCGCGCTTTGAAGTTCTTTCATTATTTTAGTAATTGAGCCATATTTGAAGAGGCGCTCGGTGTTAGCACCACCACCTGCTTTTAATCCCATTGTATTTGCGGAAAGTGCAATCTGTGCCTCCATATCATCATTAGGTGATTTAGAACGATGAGATACAAGTAAATCCATCCCTTTGCCTAACGCAACAAGCATTGCGATTAAAGTTTCAGAGAGGGTTCCGATCTGATTTGCCTTTATGAGAGAAACATTCATCAATCCGTCATCTGCACATTTTTCAATTGTAGAGTCTTTTGTGGTTACGATGTCATCACCAACAATAAAGATTTTATCGCCAAGTTCCTTCATCACAAGACGCCATCCTTCATAATCATCTTCTGCAAATCCATCCTCTAACATAACAATAGGAAGTTCTTGAACAGTCTTCTTGTATAAGTCAACAATCTGGTCGCGCGACATAACGACTTTCTCTTCTCCACGCCAGAAATAATACATTCCCACTGCATCCGGCTGATTGAATTCCTCGCGATATGCATTGCTCAATTCACTTACCGCGGGGTCAAAGGCAAGGGCGATATCTTCACCCGGTTTATAACCAATGTCTCTTATTGCCTGAACCGCCATTCTCCACATTCGTTGTTCTGGTACAATGTCATTGGGATCCTTACTTATATAAGGTGCGAGTCCACCTTCCAGACCGATTCCCATAACCCGTGCACCTTCGCTCTTCTCAATAATCTCTTTCAATCGTGTCTGGAGCGCAACCGTAATCATCTGCGCTTCTTCGTAATTTTTGGCACAAAGTGGAACAAACATCATCTCCTGCATACTTATGTTACTCTCGGGATATTCTTTCTCAGTATGCCTACCACCCATCCCACAATTCCGATATTGCCAGGGCGCACGGAGTTTTTCACCATCCGGAAGTGTGACTTCCTGAATTCTTTTTGTCATCATCATTTCTTTTACCTGTTTGACCTTATTTAGCCAGCTTTCTTTAGAAATTTCAATCTTTTCAGCCTTCATTTTCGCCCTTGCTTCCCTTTCTTTGAATTCGCGATATTTTCCGGGGTCAGCGAGTAGAAAATCAAGTAATCCTACAGTTCCGATACCAAGGCACAATCTGCCAATATAGGTGAGAATGATATGGTCGCCAATGAGTCCAATTGCAAGCAGGATTACTGCAATCGGCAACATCACAAGTGCCATATTACCACTGATTTCAGGACCTGCCGCCGCAACGCTTAGATTGAATGGGGCTTCTGGATAATATGTCAATCCTTCTTTCTTTACTCCCGTGAATTTTCCATAAGGTATTTTGATGAACATTTCTAAATACCAGAATAGTTTACTTAATCCTGGGCTTTTATATCTTTTTTGGGCTGCCGGCAAAATATTTTCATTCAGGGCATTTAATTTAACCGCCCTCAAATAGTGCCCCATCTCGTGGATAGCGATCCCGGTATGGAAACTTATAAACCAGAAGAGTGCCGAGATTATTGTATCAACACTTGTAAAGACAAATCCTAATACCTCCTTTCCCTGCAAACCTTTTGGAATGCACAAAACAGAAGAGATAAAGGCAACATGGAATGAAACCAGGATATGGTTGGCAATAACCCAACCCGAATGTAACTTTTGTTTTAGGTAATCTATAAATATCTTCATGTTTTTAGTATATTAAAATTCTTTTGTGTGTCAATATGGAATCACCAAGAGCTTTATAGAATGTATCGCAAAATGCCTTACGCATTTCTTCAGGGTTTTCTTTGCCTTTCAATGCCTTAAAAAAATATTTGCGGCATTTATCACTACTGTTTTTATACCAAGTTTTTTTAATATAGCGGTAACCTGTTCTGGTTCGTTCTCTCGCATTAAACCATCATCAATAAAAAGTGCAATCAGCCTATTGCCTAAGGTCAAATGGTCTTTATAATTCACAAAAATGAAGATGAATTTAAATATAAATATTAAGGATATTGAATGAAAATACAAAATAAATATAATTAATTAGATGAAAATAAAACGATTTTTGGGTTTTTGCGGAACAATTGTTTTTTTTACCATAATTGTTTTGGTATCAATTATTTTTGTAAAAAATTTCAATTTTATCGTAAATGATCCGGAGGCAGTTAGAGATGCAATTCAGCGCTATGGTCTTGTTTCCTATTTTATATATTTCCTGCTTTATATTTTCCAGATTTTCTTCGCGCCGATTCCGGGACAGGTTTTAAATATTGCATCTGGCATGTTGTTTGGCCCATTGAAAGGATTTTTAGTATCATGGCTTGCAGTAATAGTTGGCGGTTTTTTAGCGATGCTTGTAGCACGGGTTTTTGGTAAAAAGATACTTTATCTATTTGCCGAAGAAGGAACATCGCGTTTAGAGCAAATGATAACTAAAAAAGGCTTGCCGCTGGTATTATTTTTAGCAATATTTCCCAACCCTATCGGTGATGGACTTTTTTATCTGGCAGGACTGACTATGATCCCCTTGAAAGTTTTGATTGTTATTATTGGGTTCTGCCGAATCCCCGGGATACTGATTTATGTAGTGGCTGGGGATCGGATTATGGCAATGGGAATAAAGGGTTGGGTTATGGGGGGAGTTGGATTTTTAATTGCGTTAATACTTTATTTTTTGTTGAGAAAAAAAGTGGAAGAATTTTTTGAGAAACATATTAATAAATTTAATATTTATTCAAATTAGTCAGCAAACATTGCTTCAACGAATTCTTCGGGTTTGAATTCAATAAGGTCTTCAATTTTTTCGCCGACACCCAGGTAAAGCACCGGGATTTTTAATTCTGCACATATAGGAATTATTGCCCCACCTTTTGCGGTGCCATCAAATTTGGTTAAAATCAAGCCATTGATTCCCAGTTCCTGGGTAAATATCTTTGCCTGCTGAATGGAGTTCTGACCCAGTGTGGCATCAATAGTCAAAAGGGAAAGATCAGGACCTGAAGGTTTGAGTTTGGTTACAACCCTTTTGATTTTTTTTAATTCTTCCATAAGGTCGGTTCGGGTATGTAATCTTCCGGCAGTATCAATCAAGACTGTATCATTATTTCTTGATATTGCCTTATTTAGTCCATCATAGACGACGGCACCCGCATCTTGCCCTTTCTGGGAACGAATGATTTCAACACCGACTTTCTGTGCCCAGATATCAAGTTGTTCTGATGCAGCATCCCTATATGTATCCGCACTGACCAGAAGGACGTTGCCTTTTTTTTGATACATATAGGCAAGTTTTGCCACGGTCGTCGTTTTGCCCGAGCCGTTTACACCGCAAATTATTATGATTAAAGGCTTTGTTGGATTTAAATTTGGTGGTTTGATATTAATCAGTTTTAGGATTTCCTCTTTAAGTTTTGCCTGATTATAATTAATTTTTTCGAGCAACATATTTGTATATTTTACTCCGACATCGGATTCAAGTAAAACTTGTTCCAGATTGGATATATCGGGTTTTTTTGCTGGACTAAAAATACCGGTCAATTTCCCAAGGAATTTGCTGAGATAGGGTAGAGGCATGGATTTCTGCTTACTGTTCTGTTAATTCTACTGGTTCCAAATCTTCCAGACGGGTTGATATAATCTTACTCTTGCCGGGTCTTTCCATGGTAAGTCCATATATGTAATCGGCATATTCCATTGTAGCGCGGTTATGGGTTATTATAACCACCTGGGTATGTTGTGCCAATTCTCGCAAGAACTTATTGAATCTCACAACATTGACATCATCCAGCGGTGCATCAATTTCATCAAGGATACAGAAAGGAGCAGGTTTGACAAGGTAGAAAGCAAGCAACAGGCTGACCGCAAGCAGTGTTCTTTCACCCCCAGAAAGCTGGTTTATCCTTTTTATCCTTTTGCCTTTCATACGAACAACAATGTCAACATCGGAAGTTAATGGGTTTGCTGGATCAGTCAAAATAAGGTCCGCCTCTCCACCTTCAAAGAATTTTGCGAAGACTTCGTTAAATTTTCCCTTCACTTCTCTAAAGGTATCAATGAATCTTTCTTTCGCCCTGGCATCAAGTTCGGCAATGGATTTTAAAAGATTTTGCTTGGCAGCAATTATATCATTTCGTTGATTTAAAAATTCATCAAGCCTTTTCTTTTCCTGTTCATAAGCACTTAGACTTAATGGATTTATTTCTCCAAGGCGTGCCATTCTTTCTTTGACCTCATTTAATTTTTGTTCGGGCTCAGGAATATCTTCTAATACATAATCTTCTAAATTAGTTTGGAATTCTTCTTTTGCCTTTTTATTAAGCTCTTCTTTCTTATGATTCAGTTCAAAAACTTTAAAATTAACCTGCATTATTGCATTCTGAATTTCATCTTGTTGCCTTTGTAATTGAGCAATCTCATCGTAGATTGAATCAAGATTTTTTGATATTTCCTGAATTTTCTGCTCAGGAATTTGATTTTCCAGATTCGCACGTCTTTCTTTCTTTTCCTGTATGGATTGTTTCAGTTCCGTTATTTTCTGTTCAATGGCGGCAAGTTCCTCACTCGCCGATAATTTGCCAATTTCTTCTATTTCATTAGTGAGATTTGTAATTTCAACCTGGGTGTCGTTTAAATTTTTTTCTGTTACAGATTTGACTTCGTTTAATATCCCAATTTTAAGGATAATTTGATTTAACTCTTTATTCTGGCGTTCAATCTTTTTTTCCAGATTATCAAGTATATTTTTCAATTCTTCAGATTCAGTTTGAGTTTTATTAAGTATATTCTCGTTTTCAGTAATTTGATTTGTAAACTCGATAAAATATTTATTCAATTCTTCAATTTCCGTCAGCAGTTTATTCCTCTCATTATCAACTTCTTCTATATCCTTATTTAGATTATTTAACTGATTTTTCAATGTATTTACTTGCATTGAAAATTCGGATTTATTTATATTCAAAGAAAATAGTTTTTCTTTATTTTGTTCAAGACCATTTCTTATCTGGTTTAGTTGTTCTAAGAGTTTCTTTTTTTCGTCATTCATAAACACTATTTCATTCTGAAGAGATTCGGCTTTTGATTGATATTCACTTAACCTTTGATTTATCTGGAAATATCCGAATTCACCTTTTTGAATTATAACCGAATTATTATTAAATAAGCAGCCTTCAAGTGTTAAAAATCCGAAATTCGGAAATTTTTTTGAGTATCTTAATGCTTCTTCAAATCCATTTGTTAAAAAATATTTACTTAAAAATGCCGAAAAAATTTCCTTATTTGCTCTTATTTCAACAAGTTCAGTCAAAGATTTCAGAGCCTTTAATTCGTCGGGATTTTCCTGTGCTATGTTTTCTTCCTTCAACATAAAACCATATCTACCTTCCGGAAGGTTATTAAAATCATTCGGTGAGATGTCATTGACTATAAAAAAGTTTAAGGCATCATACAGACAGAGGTCAACAATCTGTTCATATCCGGGACGCACGATTAAGAAATCCCGGAATATACCCACAAATCTTTCTTTAAATTGCTGTTTAATGAATTTTATATTTTCAACTTTACCCAGCCTGTTTTGTAGTGTATCGATCAACAACCGACAATCGTTCAGTTCTTCCTGACGTTTAACAATATCCTTTTCAATTTCTTCTATTTTAATTTCAATGTCTTCAATTGTTTTCTGTTGCTCGGAAATGGATTGACTTATATTGTTCTGGTTTTTGATTATATTATTTAATTCTTGTTCATAATCAGCCTTTTCTTTAAATTTAACTGACAAATCAGACTTTAATTCTTCCTTTTCTTTTTCTATTTGAATGAGGATATTTTCTTTATTGGTTTTGCTTATTTCCACGCGGGCAAGGTCATTTTTTAGTAATTGGATTTTAAGCATAATGCCATCAATTGTCTTTTGTTTTTCTTCTATAACTCTGGTGATTTCAATAAAATCGTTAGAAAGTTTCTCAAGATTATTTTGTTCAGTTAAAAGTTTTTCATTCCAGAGGGCAATCTCATTATTTACTTCATTCAATTTTCTTTCGTTTTCAATAATTTTATTATTCAGATTTTTCAGGTATTCTTGTTTTTCTTTAAGGGATGCAGTCTTTCTCTCATATTCAATGCTAAATTGCCTTGTTTCATTTTCAAGATTGTTCAATTCCTGTTGTAGATTATCGATTTCATTATTTAGATTGGTTATTTCAGTTACAATGTCTCTCTTTTTTGTTTCCAGTTCAGTAAATTCATTTTTTAATTTCTGCCGCTCTTCATCAAGATTATTTAACCTGATAAGAACATTTTGTTTCTGCTGATTTAGGTTATGTAGTGAGGTTTCTACCTCTTTTAATTCATTGATAGTTCTTTCGTAATCTGATTTAGTTATGATAAGCGACAATTTTTTATATTCTTCTTTTAATTCCTGATATAATTGTGTCTGTCGTGCCTGCCTTTTTAGACTGCGAACCGTTCTTTCCATTTCACTTATCACATCTTCAAGACGTAGAAGATCCTGCTCAGTCTGTTCCAATCTTCTCTGGGTCTGTTCTCGGCGTTCCTGATATTTTAAAATTCCCGAAACATCGTCAAACATCTCTTTTGTGTCTCCGCTGATAATCCTTTCTATCTCGGATAGTTCTAAGAACGAATAGGTAAGAGTCCCTGAGTTCAGAAATAATGCCTGGATATCCTGCAATCTGCATTTTACACGATTTAAATAAAATTCACTTTCTCCGTCTCTATAAAATTTTCTTTTTATTTCAAACTCACTTCCGAATTGAGGGAAAAAGTCTTCATTTTCTATCGTCACCGTTACTTCGGCAAAATTTGAATCACTCTGCCCGTCTGCGGAAATATGAATGAGGTCTTCGTTCTTTTCACAGCGTAGTGCCTTCATACTCTGTTCACCGAATACCCACCTTAAGGCATCAAAAATATTCGATTTACCGCTACCGTTGGGACCAACAAAAGCAGTAATTCCAGGATTTAGTAAAAATTTAGTTTCTTCCTGAAATGATTTGAACCCGTAAAGCTTGATTTCTTTAATTTTCATTTTGAGGAAATATTTTTATTAATCTTCAGTGCCAAGGTATATTACCCTTTCAAGCAAGGGATGATATTCACTCCAGTCGCTGAGTGTCCCTCTGTTCTTTTTTATTTCATCACGCATCATTTCAAGTTTTGAATCAAGGTTATCTATAAAATGTAAGACAAGGGCTTCAGGAAAGACAGGTAGAATGGGTGAGCCATATTCAAGTTCACCATGATGAGAAACAACCATATGCAACAATTTCAGTCTTAATTCGTTGGGAAAGTTATCAATTTTCGCAATTTTTTTAGCGATTATTTCACAGCCAATAACAATATGTCCCAGCATCCGTCCATCTTTAGTATGGTCAATCTTTTTATGATATGTATATTCATCAATCTTGCCAATATCATGGAGAAAACTCCCAGCGATGAGCAGGTCGGAATTGAGAAAATCAAATATTTCGCATATCTTAATGCCTAAATTCATTACATTGCGTGTGTGAACAGCAAGCCCGCCGATACTGGCATGGTGAGCCTTCTTTGCTGCCGGAGCTTTTCTGAATTTTTCCATAAACTTGGAGTCATTAAGAAATTGCGTAATTAGATTTTTTAAAAAATGATTTGTTAGTTTATTTAATATTTCTTTTATTTCATTTATTACCTTTTCAATGTCTTCATCAACAACATTGAGGAAATCCTCGGCTTCTATTTCATCATCAGGAACCCGCGCAATGGAATTTACTACTATTTGCAGTCTTTCATTATATTCATTTACATTGCCGGTTATAAATACAAAATCACCAGATGATATATTTTTGAATTCGTCACTGATATTATCCCAGGCGACCCCTTCAATAGTGCCCGTTCGGTCACTGAGTTCTATCTGTGTAAAAAAACCGCCATCCTTTTTTTCCCGTAGTACTTTTTTGGTAAGTAAAAATTTCTCCTTTACAAGCTGCCCAGCCTTTAATTCGTTAATATACTGACTCTTCATAAAATTTGGTTATTCTTATCGGCGTTAATTTTCTACTTCTTTGTTTGTTATGCAGGGCTCTCAAGGTGCAGAATTTTCTTTTTGATTAGATCAAGTTTCTCCCGGAGCCTTGCTTCTTCTTTTTTCTCTGCCTCAAGGGCATTCATAATTTCTTCTCTTTTTTGCGTCAGGAGATTGATTTCATTGTTTAATCTATTTTCTTCAGTCTTTAAGACTTCGAGTTTTTTCAATAATTCGGACTCGGTTTCCCTGAGTTTTTCAACTGATTGAACAACGGGGCTCGATTCAAATTCCTTCTTTCTTGCTTGATATTCTGCCTCAAGTGTTTTTATCTTATTTTCCCCTTGAGCAATTTTTTTGTTTATTTCTTCAAGAACTTTTTGTGCTTCTGTTTGCTGTTTTTTCAATTCTTCAATTTTAGGAAGAAATACCTCTTCCTGACGAAGATTTATATCCTCAACGAGGTGCGATTCAAGTCCCGAAGCCATAGAAAACATAATGATAAAAGTGATTATTGCTACTGCAATACCCACAATCAGAATTATCGGGTTTGGAGAAGTAGCCACCTTTATTTCAGGGACTTTGGGCTTTAACTGTATATAAAGTGTTCCGAGAGAGGTAGTTCCTAAATTAATGCTGAATCCACCCTCATAAATACCAGATTTTTCAACAATTTTACTTGAACTACCAGGATTAAAAGGGGCATAGTCAGTTCCATGTAAATTTGCATTAGAAGAGGCAATTATTTTATTTTTGCTATCGGTGAAGTTTACGCTTAAAATCTCAGGTTCATCTTGTTTTAGAGATACAATGATTTCTGATAATTTTGCATCATCTTTTTCAATCATTGCGTCTTGGACAAATGTTGAGCGGACAATAAAATTGCCAAGATTGGTAATTCTTTTGTTTATCAATTCTGCCAATGCCTCCTTACCATTTGCCGGTTTCTGTCCCAGGAATTGAGGACTTAAATAAAAGAAAACCGACAGAATGATTATAAGGATGGCGGGTATTATACCGAATGTTACACGAGACATTTTAACCTCCTATTCTTATTGTTAATCTATGTGCCTGTCCCAGATTAAAGTATGGGGTATATGAGTAATTGACATTTATTTTATTCTTTTTTACTCCAAACCCCAGCGTAATTCCTGCAAGAAAATCAAGACCTGTATCAGTTTTAACCTGAGACAAAAGGCTATTGTATGAGATACGGAATGTTAAGTATTCTGTGAGATCATATCCACCACCAATTCTAAAACCAAGATTTAATAGGGCGGGTTTAACAATATCAAGTCCAATCCAGCCCTGATTAAATTTTTTAATGAGACCCAAATTGATTTCATAAGGTAATAATTCTTTATCGTTAATAAATGGCTTTATACCCGTCCCAAGATTTTTTACTGCGAGACCCAGCTGGATATTTTCTTGAGACAGAAGGTATAGGGCTCCCATATCAATGCCAAAGCCCAAAGAATATAATGTGTCAATAAGTTCATACACGAATTTTCCCGAAACACCTAATAGAATATTGCTCATTGTAAAGCCCTTACCGATATTAAAATCAATAAAATTTGTGCTGAAATCTCCTAACTCCTGCCCAGAGGCATCGGTTTTTTTCATTTTCCCACTATAGAAGTATCTAATACCTGCACCCAATACATTGCTTTCGTAATCAACATGACCAAAGTGAGTCCCCCCAATATAATTCAGATAAGAGAATGAATAACTTACTCCTGTATTAAGTATAATTCCTGCTGGATTATAAAAAATATTATGTCCGTCACCAACGACGGCATAACCCATTCCTACCCTCTCTGCAACCGGATCAACGAGCATATATTCATATCCTATGCTGGCAATAAGTAAAAATAAAATCATTTAGCCCCCAGTATGTCAATTATACTAAAAATTATATAAATGTCAATAACCATTTTGACTGAGTCCTCTCCATTTTTTCGATATTAAGAGATCGTACCTGAATTTTTTTCTTAAAATATCAGAAGTTTGGTTTTTCTTTCGATAACCCCATTGTCCCCTTTGTAAAAATATAATCCCCCATTATCCCCCTTTATGAAAGGGGGAAAGAGGGATTGAGATTTTTCATTTTTGCGAAAAGTTGTAATATTGAATAGTGGAAAAAGAAACATATATTGATACTTAGTATGAAAACTTAAAATTTCAAGAAAAGAAAAAATGGAGAGGACCCAGCCATTTTAATCGAGTAGATACCTCTTTACCTCAGAAAATAGTCGGTGGTTTATGGATATTAATTAATATGGTAATAGTGACTAAATTCTCTATTGCCTAATAGATATATCAAAAGCGTTAGATATTGGGTAAATAAAAAAAGATTTTTTTAACCTTTATTCATTTCTTTAATTATACTTTCAAACTTTTTTGCCTCATCCTTACCAATCCACTCAAGGCGAACACGGTCTCTGGATAAACCCAAAAGTTCGATGGTTTCCTTTAATATCTTCTCCCTTGTTCTTGCTTTAAAATTACCTTTTACATAATGACAGGCATCGGGATAACAGCCTCCGATAAGCACACCTCTGGCACCTAAGTTCAATGCCTGAATTATATGGTTCGGTTCTACTGCGCCACTACAGGGGACTCTGAGAATCTTGATATTTTCTGGATACTGAACTTTCATATATGCCGCAGTTTCGGTGGCATTGTATGCAGACCATTTACATAGGAATGCGATTATATCACCGGGCTTTGTAGTTGTTTTGACCCAATCAGAAATTTCCCGAACAGTAAATTTTTCAAGACGGCTTGCAGCTGCTGGACAGGCACTGGCACATATTCCACAACCCATGCATAAATCAGGATGAATTTTTATTTTATCGTTCTCAATAGTAATTGCATTATAAGGGCAGACGCTAATGCAGGTTTTGCAAACACTACAGTAGTCTTCGTTTACATAGACAATGGGTTGGCTGGATTCAATAGTATCGTTTTGCAATAGACTGAAGATTGAGAATGCGGATTTTCTTGCGTCAACGATTGTCTCAAAAACCCCAGCCGGAAAACTTGCTGAACCCGCAACAAATATTCCTCTGGGCATTTCAATATTTCCAAGTTTGCCGCTTTCGAAGATAACGGGGAAATTTCCATCAATTTTTACCCCAAGTTTATCAAATGTTTCTTTATCGGGAACAAAACCGCCGCTAAGGACAACTGCATCTGCATCAATCTCAAGAAGTTCATTTGTGTAAAGGTCTTCAACTCTTACGACGAGGTTGCCGTCTCGCTGCATGACTTCGGAAGGTTTCCCTTTTATGAAAGATACACCTCGCTCGCGTAATGTTGCATAGAAATATTCAAAATTCCCATAACTACGCATATCCATAGCACAGACAAAGACGCGCGTTTCAGGATAACGGTCGGTAACGAGTTTCGCTTCTTTCAATGCCAGAAAACAACAAATCCTTGAGCAATAAGGTAAATGGTTGTTGTCACGCGAACCGGCACAGCAAATTAATACAACATTACGAGGGGCAAAAGAACCATCAGTAATCTTCCGTTCAAACTCTAAAACATTCATAACATTAGGATATTTACCATATCCGTATTCCTCAACTTTTTCCAAGTCATAAAATTTTAGACCGGTTGCTACCGCAATCGTTCCGGTATTAATTTCAATAATCTTTTCTATTTCATTGAGATCTATTTTCTTTGGACATACTTTTACACACTCACCACATTTATTACAGGAATTAAAGTCAATCGCATAAATATAAGGATATGTGTTGATTGTATATATTGCTTTGCGAATTCTTCCATTATCCTGTACAGTAATAGGGCACACCGCAACACACGCACCGCAATTGTTGCAATCAACCACACCACGGGGTTTGTTCTTCAACTGGATCTTGTAGTCTCCTAATTCGCCTTTTATTTCCATTATTTCAGTGTTTGTGAAAATTTCAACATTTCTATTTTTTACTACACTTGAAATCAATGGCAGGACTGTATGACTCCAGGGTGTGCCTTCGGGATAGAGCCTGTCCAGTTTTGCAACTGTGCCACCCAAAAATGGCTCTTTTTCGATAAGATATATTTTTCTCCCCGCCTTTGTTAATGCGTTTGTCAGATCAAGCCCGGCAACACCCGAACCAATTACTGCAGTAGATTTTGATCTAATTGTAAATATTTTTTTCTTCAGCCCCATACCTGATTTGGATTTTTCAATCGTTGCTTTAAGCAGTGACTGTGCCTTCTCTACTGAATGATTCATTAAAAATATGTGGTCCTTGAGATTTACAAACTCAACATCTGCATCGGGGAATAAACCTTCCATTAAAGATGGGGAGCATCCTCCGATTACCACCTTCTCGCCAGGGTCAATCTTTACTTCCTGTTTACAGAGATCATCATATCTTTCAATTTTTACATCCGGGCCAAGATCCAAATCAGGAATATTGATCAAACCATTACAATGGCAAATAATTAATCTCATTTTACACTCCCTTTATAATTTTGAGATAATATTATCTGGTTTAATGCGATTGAATTTCAAACCACAGGCATCAGGTGCTAAACCAAGTGCAAGTCCTAAAAGTTGTGGGTAATACAGCACGGGGAGATTGTATGTGATTGTGAATTTTGTTTCTACCTTCCGTTGATTATCCTCGTACATTACCGTGCAGAATGGACAGATTGAAATCAATGCATCAGCATTATTGTTTTTTGCTATGGAAAGTTTTTGGTTTGCCATTTTTAAAGCGAGTTCTTCATCTACACCCAATACCGAACCACCGCAACATAATTTCTTTTCTTGATAATCTATTATTGTCGCACCGGTCAAGCCAACAAGTTGCTCAAGGGTGTGGGGATTTTCAACATTATCAAAGGAATGGAGGTATGATGGTCTGAGATAATGGCAACCATAGTGTGAAATTATCCTTAAGTTTTTCAAGAATTTTTTTATTGCCTTCTCTAAATTTTCCACACCTATATCTTCATAAAGCATGCGAACAAAATGACGGACTTTTATTTCACATGGGTAGGTAAACCCGAGTTCAGTAAACTTCCTACGAAACTCGCTTTCTTTTAATTTCAACTGGGCATCTGAGAGCATAGCAGTGCAGGAATTGCAAAGTGTGACGACATCAAGGCCTAAATTGCTTGCCAGTCCAACATTCCTTGCTGCCATTAATAAAGAAGTTTCAGCATCAAGTGCTTTTAAGGGAAAACCACAGCAGGAGCCCTCTTTTAAATCAACGAATTCAATACCGAGTTCTTTGGCTACATTTCTTGTGGCAAGTTCATAATGTTGTGCCCGAACCGGCACTGTGCATCCAAGAAACAAAGCATACCTTTTCATTTTGCAATCCTTTCAAAAATTTTTGTTGATTGAAAAATTCTGGCGACATCGGCGATCTTTTTGGCTATTTCAGGTAGCCCCATTCTCTGTCTCTTTCTAAGGTCAAAGTCTTCAAGTTCATACAACCTGCCTGAGTTATTTAGTAAATTCAACTGCACTTTCAGACCTTCAGGGCAATATCCACTTTTTACGGCATAGTTTTTTATTGCATTGATAACTTCGGCAACACGGATTCCCTGTGGGCATCTTTCGGTACAGGCATGGCAATGGGCACAGAGCCACAGGAATGGTGAAGAAAGGACTTCGTTTTTCATCCCTAAAAGTGTGAGCCTGATGATTTTTCTTGGGTTATATCTATCATCCAGATATCGCACCGGACAACTTGCAGAACAGTCACTGCAACCAAAACATTTTAGCAATCCCTCTCCGCCTTCCTGTTTAATAATGTTCCACTTAAAATTGATATCGGCATTTTTTAAATCAATCATTTTGCCTCCATAAGTGTTTAAATTATATATATTAATCGCAGAAAATCAAGAGTGATATAGAAGGGTATTGATTTTTTATTCTAAATGTGTATAATTTTTAATCACTATGAAGAAATATAAAATTTTGATTATTGATGATGAAAAAATTGTTAGAGACGCACTCAGTGAATGGCTTGATAATTTGGGATATCAAGTAAAGGCGGTTGAAGATGGTCTAATAGCCCTTGAACAGATAGAAATTAATGATTGGGATGTTGTCCTTGTGGATTTGAAGATGCCGAAGATTGACGGGATTGAGACATTGCGGAGAATTCATAAGATAAGACCGGATTTGCCGGTGATAATAATTACCGGACATGGAACAGTTGATAGTGCGGTTGTTGCAATGAAAGAAGGTGCAGTAGACTATGTTATGAAACCATTCAATCCTGAAGAGATAAATATCATTCTTAAAAAATTACTTGAACATCAGGAAATTATTAAGGAGAACATCCTGCTACGCAGAGAGCTTGAAAAACGATTTAGATTAGAGGATTTGATAGGTAAGAGTCCAAAGATGCAAAAAATTTTTGAATTGATAAAGACCGTAGCACCAACAAGGTCAACTGTTCTTATCAGAGGTGAAAGTGGAACTGGAAAAGAACTTGTCGCAAGGGCAATCCATAATTTAGGTCCACGCAGTAAAGGCCCTTTTGTTGCAACTGCCTGTGGGGCAATGCCAGAGACACTTCTTGAAGCGGAGTTATTTGGTTATGAAAAGGGTGCGTTTACCGGTGCTTTAAGCCAGCATAAAGGTAGAATTGAAATGGCAGACCGGGGGACTCTTTTTCTTGATGAGATTGGCGATATCAGCCTTAAAACGCAGGTTGACCTTTTAAGATTCTTGCAGGAGCGCGAATTCCGCAGGGTTGGCGGTAAAGAGCTCATTAAAGTAGATACAAGGGTGATTGCTGCGACAAATAAGAAACTTGAAGAAATGATACGGGAAGGAACTTTCAGGGAAGATCTGTATTACCGATTAAATGTTATTACAATAGAAATTCCTCCTTTGCGCGAAAGAAAAGAAGATATTCCACTTCTCTTAGAACACTTTTTGAAAAAATTCAATTTAGAAAATAAAAAAGATATTTCGGGAATCAGTTCGGATGCGATGGAGTTGTTGTTATCTTACGATTGGCCCGGTAATGTCCGTGAGCTTGAGAATGTTATTGAACATGCGGTAGTAGTAACAAAAGGCAGGGAGATAGGAAAAAAAGACCTGCCCAAAAATTTAGTTGATAAATTTTTAATTCCCCAGTTTACCAATAAGGATTTACGCCTTGATACAATGGAAAAAGAGCATATTTTAAATGTGCTAAGAATTTATAATTGGAATATAAAGAAGACAGCCCAGGTCCTGGGTATCAATCGTGTAACATTATATAATAAAATGGAAAAGTACGGATTGAAGAAGGAGTAAATACGAAAAATCATTTCAAGATTTAAACTTTTAAGCAAATTTTTACTAAAATTTACATTTCTTGACTTCCCATTTGATTTTGATATAATTTAAAAGGAGATTTTTGGATGGCACTTTTTCATCTTAACTCTTTAAGGACCAAACTCGCTCTGAGTTATGTACTTGCAGTTGGACTTGTTGGGATTTTATGTTCTATTATAGGCATCGCGACAATCAACCGGGGAATTATCAATCAGGCGCAGAATCGCGTGAGTGCGGATTTGAATTCTGCAGGAGAAATATATGACCAGTTTGCAAACCAGGTGTTGAATGTCTGTAGATTTACCGCAACGCGATTTTTCCTAAAAAAAGCATTATTAGAGAAAAAAAATCTGGATATGATACAGGAGTTGGAGAGGGTTCTGAAAACCGAAAATCTTGATTTTCTTTCGGTTGTTGATACAAATGGAGTAGTTCTTGCTCGAGGGACCAACAAAGATAATTTTAACGATACTGTTTATAATCCCTTGATTGAACACACAATGAAAACTAAATCTCCCACATATGCTACTGAGATTTTGACTGCCGAAGGATTATATAAAGAGAACCCCGTACTCAAAAAGAAAGCAGAGATAAAGATTTTACCTACCCAAAGAGTCAAATTCCAGCGTTCAGGCGTTGAGACATCAGGTTTGGTAATAGTCGGTTCTGCACCAATCCTTGATGATTATGAAAATGTGATTGGTGTGGTTTACGCAGGTAAATTAATAAATAACAATTTTGATATCGTTGACCGTATAAAAAATACTGTCTTTCTCAATGAACAGTATAAGGGACGGGATATTGGAACATCAACCATATTTATGAAGGATTTACGGGTATCGACGAATGTAAAGAATGTTGATGGAACACGGGCAATAGGAACACTGATTTCAAAAGAGGTTTATGAGGCGGTAATTGAGAAGGGACAGACCTGGTTGGCAAGGGCGTTTGTAGTAAAAGATTGGTATATAACCGCCTATAGACCAATCAAAAATTTTCTTGGTGAAACGGTAGGCGTTCTTTATGTTGGTATTCTGGAAAAGAAGTATACAGATATGCGCAATCAAATTGTTTTATTTTTTATCGGGTTAACTATCATAGCAATACTTGCCGTGACAGGGTTCTCTTATTTACTTTCCGGCACGATTACAAAGTCTATCGGAGAGATCGCTCGCGCTGCGCGCGAAATTGGTAAAGGTAATTTCCCCGAAAGAATTAACATTACAACGCAGGATGAGATAGCAGATTTAGCAAGGGCATTTCAGTATATGATAGATTCTATCAAGAAACGCGATGAAGAGTTGAAAAGATATGCCCAGCAGACGATCGCCGAAGCAGAAAGATTAGCGATAATTGGTCAACTTGCTGCAGGTGTGGCACATGAAATAAACAATCCTTTGACCGGTATATTACTTTATTGCGATTTAATGCTGAAAAATTTTCCCGACGATTCACCATACAAAAAGAATTTGATCCGTATAAACAGTGAGGCACAGCGTTGCAAAACGATAGTTAAGGGTTTATTAGATTTTGCAAGGGAAAAAAAGCCCGAGGTAAAAAAGGTATCAATAAATGATTTGATTGAGTCAACATTAAGTTTGTTGAAGACCCAGGCAATCTTTCTTAATATAAACACAAAACTTGAACTCGATAAAAATTTACCTCAGATAAACATTGACCCCGGACAGATTCAGCAGGTTATTATTAATATAATAATGAATGGAGTTGAAGCGATGGAAGGAAAGGGTGAACTCACAATAAAAACAGCGTTTTCTGAAGACAAAAATTTTGTAGTTATATCAATATCAGACACCGGTCCTGGTATAAAACCTGAGCATATTAAGAAAATTTTTGAGCCATTTTTTACAACCAAAGAGGCAAGTCACGGAGTTGGACTTGGCCTTTCAATAAGCAAAAGAATCATAGATGACCATAATGGAGTGATAGAAGTTTATAGTGAATTTGGTAAGGGAGCAACTTTTAAAATTAAATTACCAATTAATGTTTAAAAATGCAACATAAAACTAATGAAAAATCGTTTACAATATTGATGTTGAAAAAATATACACTAATTTATTTAGCAGGCTCGTTTTTGTCAGAAAAATCAATTGAAATTTCAAAACTTTTTTTGACTCCGCCGGGCACGAATTTTGCATATTAAATTAAGTGATGAAATGTCCATTCCTTGAAGAGATTGTTGTAAACTATTGTGCGGTTGCCCCGGTTCGTAAAATGATTCCCAAGGGTAAAAGTAAAGAATTGTCAAAATGCGAACAGGAATATTTCGCCTGTCCGGTCTATCAGAATTATTTAACGAAAAAGAAACAGGAGAGCCATAAAGACAACAAAAAGAAGGAAAAATGAAGTCTGATTTTCCTAAGATACTTGTAATCGATGATGAACCAACGATCTGTGATGCCTGTTGCCAGATTCTCACTGATAAAGGTTATTCAGTAGAGCTCGCAAAAAATGGTGAAGAGGGATTAAAAAAGTTTGAAGATTTTAACCCTGATGTAGTATTTATTGATTTGAAGATGCCCGGGATAAGCGGAATGGATGTGCTGAAGGCAATTGTTGATAGGAAAACGAATGCGATCCCGATTGTTATCACGGGCTATGCCTCAATTGAAACCGCAGTTGAATCAATGAAAAATGGCGCTTTTGATTTTCTTCCTAAACCGTTCACTGCTGAAGAGTTAATTGTTATTACTGAGCGAGCAGTCGCGAAAAAAAGAGACCTTGATGAAAAGAACAAAATTGAGAAAGAAAAAGAAATGATGCGACAAAACTTTATTTCCCTTGTTTCTCACGAATTACGCACTCCGCTTGTTGCTGTCATACAATATCTTGAAGTCCTTTATGGTGGAATGGCAGGTCAGATTTCTGGACAGCAGAAACAGATTATTGAGAGAATGAAGATAAGGTTGAATGAACTCCTTGATTTGATAAATAGATGGCTGAAACTTGCTCGTATAGAAGAATTGAATATTAAAGATAATTTTCAGGAATTTAGTTTGGAACCGTTGATTGATGAATCGGTAGAATTGATAAAGCCGCTTGCTTTGGAGAAGGGAATAAAGATCGAAAAAAAGTTCGCAAATGAAATTTATGAAGTCTTTGGAGAAAGGGATTTGATAAAAGAGGTCCTTATAAATTTAATTACAAATGGGGTTAAATATAATCAAAGTCAGGGTTCGGTTGTTATAAATTGCAGAAAAAATGGAGACTATATCGCAGTCGATATAACAGATACAGGAATTGGTATTTCAGAGGATGAACTCAAAAGGCTCGGTGAAGAGTTTTATAGGGTAAAAAGAGAAGGCGTTGCAAGTGGTTCTGGTCTGGGGCTTGCGATTGTGAAGAAAATTCTTGATATCCACAATGGCAAGCTTGAAATCAGAAGCAAATTGAATGAGGGGAGCACATTTACAATTTATTTACCCATTTCAAGTAGTATGAAAGGGAATGAAAAAAGGAGTGAGTAATGAAGAAATCAAAAATTTTATTCATTGATGATGACAAGGATTTTGTTGAGGCAAACAAAATCATTCTCACTAATGCAGGATACGAAGTTATCACTGCTAATGACGGAAAGACTGGAATGCAAAAGGCAATGAGTGAAAAGCCTGATTTGATAATTCTTGATGTTATCTTGCCCGATATTAATGGCTTTTCGGTCTGCCGGGAACTGAAGGAGAATGCTGATTTACAAAATATTCCGGTGATACTCTTTACGGCTATCGGAACCAAAACAGGCGGTTATCCTGAAAATATCGGGAAGCAGCATAAGGCAGATGCATACATTGAAAAGCCGGCGAATCCAAATTTGCTTTTAGAAAAGGTCAATTTTCTTTTGACCACTGCGACACCGAAGCCGAAAACAGAAGGTGAGAGACCCAAGATTTTACTTGTTGATGATGACCCGGATTTTCTTGAGGCAACAAAACAGATTCTGCTGGCAAATCGCTTTGAGGTGATAACTGCGAAAGATGGCGAAGAAGGTATCCAGAAGGCGAAGATTGAAAGTCCAGATTTGATATTCCTTGATGTGATTATGCCGGGAAAGGATGGGTATACGGTATGTTATGAATTGAGGAAAAACCCGCAAACAAGGCCGATTCCAATCATTATGCTTACCGCAATCGGACAGCAATTATCCAAGCCCGAATATGCTGTGGATATTGCCATTGACCACCTTGCAGATGATTTCATTGATAAACCAGTTGATACGCAGACCCTTTTGAAGAAGATAGAAAAACATCTGTTATTCAGGTAAAGGGTAAAATGGCTCAAAAAGACTCAAGAGGTAGAAAAAGGCACGAATGGCAAAAGGGCAAAAAAATGGCTTTAAAACAAAAGGGGGATTATGAGCGGTATTGATCCAAAATTTAAATACCGAGTTGCCCAGGAACCGGGTGGTGAGAAGATAAAATTGTGTTTTGCCTGTGGTATCTGTACGGCAAGTTGCCCGGTGCGCGAGATTGATGATAGGTACAATCCGAGAAAGATAATAAGGATGATTCTCTTAGGAATGAAGAAAAGGGTTCTGGAGAATGATTTTATATGGTTTTGTTCAAGTTGTTATGCCTGTACTGAACGGTGTCCACAGGGTGTGCGGTTTACGGATGTGATGAACGCAATTAAGAATATTGCAGTAAAAGAAGGTTATGTGCCCAAGGCATTTATCCAGCAAATTGAACTACTGAAGAAACTTGGCAGGCTCTATGAAATAGATGAATTTGATAATAATAAACGTTCAGCACTTGGACTACCAAAGGTCTCAAAGACAAAGGGATTTACCGAGAAGATTATGGCGGTGACAGGGATTGATAAACTTTTTAACCGAGAGAGCAATGACAAATAATTTAATGGTAATTCTCCAAATCTGCATATAATAATGAGCGATTTTAAACGAATACTAAAAGATGGTTTAAAGGTTGGGGTTTGGAAACACGATTGGTTTTTGTTTAAAGGTTTGGTAAAGTGTTTTGTCAACAAAACCAACAAACCAAACCCTATCACATTTCTAAACCTAAAACTACACCTTTTTGTTCAATGTTGTTTTGGATTTCGTGCTTCGGATTTTGGATTTGCTTGTCCACTTCGCCATTACGATAAAATTTCAATTTTACCCATCAATATTTCAGATTTTAGCAAAACAAGGGGTGAGGTCTTATGAAGTATGCATTTTTCCCGGGCTGTACGGTGTTGGGTCGTGGAAGAAATTATGAACTGTCAGCGAGGGCAGTTGCATCAGCGCTTGGTATTGAACTTTTTGACCTTGATGATTTTGAATGTTGCGGATTCCCACTTAAATCTGTTCACTATGATACATATTTCTTGATGGCAGCACGAAACATTCTCGTTAGCGAAGAGAAAGGATTGGATATCTGCACTCTTTGCAGCGCCTGCACTGGTTCATTGACCGAGGTGAATAAAGATTTGAATGAAGATTTTGACCATAGGGCAAAGATTGTAGCACTATTGAAGAAAAGTGGTATTGATTTAAAGATCGGCAAACCAATTAAAGTAAAACACTTTGTCAAAATTCTTTATGATGAGATTGGATTGGAAAAGATAGAAAAAACTATAAAGAAAAAACTGGCGAACCTTTCTCTTGCGCCCCATTATGGATGCCACTATCTGAAACCTTCTGATATTTATGAGAATTCGGAAGACCCAGAAAATCCAAAGTCGTTAGATGAATTGATTGCGGTCACTGGGGCAAAGGTGATAAATTACACGGAAAGATTAAGATGTTGTGGAGCAGGTATTCTGGCGGTAAATGAAGATACTGCATATTCATTGACCCGTCCGAAATTGAAAGAGCTCTCAAAAGATTCTGTAGACGCAATGGTTTTGATGTGTCCTTTCTGCAGTGTGATGTATGATGATAATCAAAAAAAGATTGAACAGAAATTTCAAGAACAATATAATCTTCCAGTGCTTTATTATCCACAGGTATTAGGCTTAGCAATGGGATTGGAACCAAAGACACTCGGGCTTCAAATGAACAGGGTATCAACGAAAGCGCTTTTGGATAAGGTAAAAACAATATAGAGGCAGGATGCAGGAAGTAAGTTATAAGAAAAATATCAATTCTAATTTCAAAATGAGGAATCTTGAACAAATCCTCTGTGATAGTTTAAAGGTTTGGGTTTGGAAACAGGATTGGGTTTCGTTTAAAGGTTTGGCAAAATGATAAATCAGAAGATTGGTGCAGTCTTAGTCATCGGTGGTGGCATCGGTGGTGTCCAGGCAGCATTGGACCTTGCAGATTCGGGATTTAAAGTATATTTGTTGGAAAAGACACCGAGTATTGGCGGGGTGATGGCACAACTTGATAAAACATTTCCGACCAATGATTGTTCAATGTGTATATTGGCACCGAAACTGGTGAGCGCGGGAAGGCATCCTAATATTGAATTGATAACCTATGCAGAACTTGAAGGTATTACCGGTGAGCCTGGCAATTTTTCGGTGCGTATTTTAAAAAGGTCACCCTTTGTTGATTGGGATAAATGTAATGGCTGTGGTGTATGCTGGGAAAAATGTCCAATTAAGGTTGACTCTGATTTTGAGTGTGGTCTGGGAAAGAGAAAGGCGATATATGTTCCATTTCCTCAGGCCGTCCCAAACAAGGCGGTGATTGATAAAGAACACTGCACATATTTTTTGAAAGGTGGCAAATGCCGTGTTTGTCAGATACTATGTCCGGCAAAGGCAGTTGATTTTAATATGTCCGATAAAATAATTGATATAAATGTAGGTAGTATTATCATTGGTACTGGTTTAAAAACATTTGACCCACATTTGAAGTCGATATATGGTTATGGTAAATATGCAAATGTAATAAAATCTATTGAATTGGAAAGAATCTTGAATGCCTCGGGTCCTTTCCAGGGGCACCTTGTGAGACCTTCTGATAAAAAAGAGCCGCAAAAGGTTGCATTCATTCAATGTGTCGGCTCCCGTGATACAAAATCGGGAAATGTTTATTGTTCTTCAGTCTGTTGTGTCTATGCGATTAAAGAAGCAATCTTGATGAAGGAACATAACCGCGCCCTTGACTGCACAATATTTTATATGGATATGAGGACATTTGGCAAGGGTTTTGAATCATACTATAAAAGGGCAAAAGAGAAATACGGCATAAAATTTAAAAGGGCAATGATTGGTGAAGTCACAGAGCTGAACGAGACCAGAAATTTATTACTCAAATACGAAGATGAAGATGGCAAACTTAATAAAGAAGAGTTTGATATGGTGGTCCTGTCTGTTGGTTTGAGACCCGATGAAAATATAAAAAGACTTGCGGAAGTTTTGAATTTAGAATTGTCCGATTTTAATTTTATTAAATCCATACCATTTTCTCCAATTGAGACACTTCGGCCTGGTATATTTGTATGTGGAACCGCATCCGCACCTAAAGATATTCCGGAAACCGTCACGGAAGCGAGTGCCGCCGCAGAGAAGGCAATAGAATTGATAAAAGAAGAAAGACATAAACTCACCGAAAAGATTGAATATCCTGAGGAAACTGCTGTTGCAAGTGAACAACCCCGTATCGGTGTCTTTGTCTGCCATTGTGGCATAAATATTGCCGGGACGGTAAAAGTAATGGAAGTTGTTGAATATGCAAAAACTTTGCCCAATGTAGTATATGCCGAAAATAATTTATATTCATGCTCTGATGATTCCCAGCAACACATTAAAGAGATGATTGAGAAATATAAACTCAATAGGGTTGTGGTTGCTGCCTGTACACCCAGAACACATGAGCCATTATTCCAGGAGACGATAAGAGAGAAGGGATTAAATAAGTTCTTATTAGAGTTTACAAATATCCGTGACCAGTGCTCTTGGGTCCATTCTCAGGAGCCAGAACTGGCAACCGAAAAGGCAAAAGATCTGGTCAGGATGGCGTGCGCACGGGCAAATCATTTAGAACCCCTACCCACGATTACGATTCCAATCAGCCAGAGTGGACTCGTAATCGGTGGTGGTATCAGTGGGATGAATGCGGCATTGAGCCTTGCCAATCAGGGATACAAAGTTTATCTTGTAGAAGAATCACCAGAATTGGGTGGAAATGCAAGGCATATCAATCAGACCGTTGACGGCCGGAATGTAAAAGAATATCTAAGTTCGTTGATAAAAAATGTGGAAACAAATTCCAATATTAAAATTTATAAGAATAGCAAAATTGAATCGGTGAATGGATATATTGGTAATTTCCGCACAAGGATAAAA